>CAXGXL010000058.1:0-11060 GCA_964013555.1 uncultured bacterium | reverse complement strand
TGGCGAAAAGAAAAAAGTGGTAGAAGCGATAAGGGAGTACCCTAAATTACATCCCGAAAGGGCTTTAAGCTGCATTCTCCAGTCGGCTGAGCTGATGTCCAGAGCGCGGCCGGGAGCACGCAAAGAACGCGTGGATAATTATATCCACAGGCTCGAGGAGATGGAGTCCATAAGCAAGTCTTTTGCAGGGGTTGAGCAAGCTTTTGCAGTTCAAGCTGGCGCTGAGGTGCGAGTCATGGTGAACTATACGAAGGTTTCTGATAAGGAAGTCCTTGCGCTCTCGAGGGAAATCGCAGGCCGCATTGAAGAACAATTGAGCTATCCCGGGGAGGTTCGAGTTACCGTGATTCGGGAAGCTAGGGCCTCAGAGGTGGCACGTTGAAATGGATAGTGTTTTAAAGCATGGCAAATAGACGCTACGAAGATATCGCAGAGGCGCTTTTGGCTTATCACCCCGAGGCGGATATCTCTTTGGTACAAAGAGCTTATTTGTATTCGGCGAAGGTTCATGCGGGACAGGTTCGCAAGAGCGGGGAGCCTTACCTTGTCCATCCGCTGGAAGTTAGCTATTTATTGACGGCGTTGCGTCTCGATGAGGCAAGTATCGCCACGGGGCTTTTGCACGATACGGTAGAAGATACTTTAGCGACCCTTGATGAGTTACGACAACTTTTTGGCAACGAAGTTTCTGTCCTAGTGGATGGCGTAACAAAATTATCTCAAATTCAATTTGATACAGACGAACACAAGCAAGCTGAGAATTTCCGGAAAATGCTCATCGCTATGGCGAAGGATATTCGGGTCGTTTTGGTGAAGTTGGCAGATCGTCTGCACAACATGAGGACCTTGCATCACCTAAAGGAGAGTAAACGCCGAAGGATCGCCCAAGAGACGATGGATATCTACGCGCCGCTGGCTAATAGGCTGGGGATCAATTGGATTAAGGTGGAGCTTGAAGATAGATCTTTTGAGCAGCTTTTTCCCGAAGAATACAGAACTCTTAAAGAACGGGTGAACCAGCTAACTACCGAGCGCGAAGTTTACGTTGCAGAAGTGGTGGATCTTCTCGGCAAAGAACTTCAAAAACAGAATATAGAAGGATCGGTTTCGGGCCGACCCAAACACTTGTATTCTATCCACAAAAAAATGGTGTCGAACTATATTGAGTTTGAACAAATTTACGATGCAATCGCTTTTCGGGTTCTCGTCAATAGTGTTGGGCAGTGTTATGAAGTCTTGGGGCATGTGCATTCTTTGTGGCATCCTATTCCTGGGCGATTCAAGGACTATATCGCCATGCCGAAGCCCAATCAGTACCAGTCGTTGCATACCAGCGTAGTTGGGCCCGGCGGCGAACGGATTGAGATTCAAATTCGCACGAAAGAGATGCATGATACTTGCGAGCTGGGCATCGCGGCTCATTGGGAGTACAAAGATGGCAGTGTAGGTAAAGACTCCAAACAGCAATTTGCGTGGCTGCGACAATTGATGGAGGCCCAGCAAGATTTAAGCGACCCCAATGAATTTCTCGATACCGTCAAGTACGATTTATTTACCGATGAGGTTTTTGTTTTTACACCAAAGGGGCAAGTTGTTTCGCTGAAAAGGGGGGCGACCCCAGTCGATTTTGCCTTCGCTATTCACACGGAAGTTGGCCTGCGCTGCGCAGGAGCCAAAGCGAACGGGCGAATGGTGCCCCTGCGCTACGAACTCAAGAATGGCGATATGGTCGAAATCGACACGAGCACTCAGCAACGTCCTTCGCGGGATTGGTTGAAATTCGTCAGAACGGGTCGTGCAAAAAATAAGATTCGAAATTACATTCGCTCCGAAGAAAGGAGTCGCTCTAAAGAGCTTGGAAGGGACATCTTGGAACGAGAGCTCAAGCGGCACGGCCTTTCTTTATCGAAGCTAATTAAAGATGGTCTTTTGCAAGCCTGCGCGGAAGAATCGAGGCACGGCACTATCGACGGGCTTTTTGTGGCATTAGGGTACGGAAAGACGACCGCTCAGCAGGTGGTGGAGAAAATGGCACCCGGAAAGTCGGTACCGGCGGGGGAACCCACCATGTTGGGCCGCATTTTCCAAAAAGTGGCGCGCAGGTCGACCGGCGGGGTTGTGGTTCAGGGGCTGGATGACGTGTTAGTTAGGTTTGGAAAATGTTGCAGCCCACTCCCTGGGGATTCTATATGTGGGTTCGTCACGAGAGGCCGTGGAATAACGGTGCACACCGTCAGTTGCACCCGCGCAATTGACATGGACCCAGCTCGAAGAATCGACGTTAGTTGGGACGGAAAAGGCACGGTGGCTCGCCCGGTTTCGGTGCGAATTACCACGGAAGATCGCCCGGGTATGCTGGCTACTATTTCCGGGATATTCACCGACAACGGAGTCAATATCTCCCAGGCAAATTGCAAGGTTACGGCGGCAGCTCGGGCGGTGAATACTTTTGAAGTGCTCATTAAAGACAAGGAGCAGTTACGCAAAGTCCTCGGTAAAATTAAGACCGCTAAAGGGATTTTGGTGGTGGAGCGCATTTAGGCCAAGTCTTCCTTGCTGCAATGCGGCATCCGCTCTTGCCCTAGGCTGGAATTCTGTTAGTTAGAAGGCTCTTGTTTGAATTCAACGTATTTGCTCGATGAGCCTAATGATAAAAAGAGAACATGGAGTTAGTGGTGGCACGCCTTATTCACGAAGAAAAACGAACCCATCGATGTGGCTCGTTGCGAGAAGAAGATATTGGCAAGGACGTCGTGTTAATGGGGTGGGTCCACAATCGCCGGGACCACGGCGGGTGCGTGTTCATCGACTTGCGCGATCGGGAAGGAATCACCCAGATTGTTTTCGATCCGCAAATTGACTCCAGCACTCACGAGGCCGCAGGCGCGCTGCGTGGCGAGTGGGTGCTAGGTGTGAAAGGAGTTGTCCGCAGTCGGGGGGCAAACGTGAATTCAAAGATTCCCACGGGTGCAATAGAGATAGCGGCGAATCACCTAGAGATTTTCGCTGAAGCTAAGACCCCCCCGTTTCTAATGGAGGAGGAGATCGATACATCGGAGGAAATTCGGTTGAAACATCGCTTCTTGGATCTCAGGCGCAAACCTCTTCAAGAGAATCTAATGAAACGCCATCAGTTCAATCAGGTGGTCAGGAGTGCGCTCGACTCTCATGGCTTTCTTGAACTGGAAACCCCTTTTCTTATCAAGAGTACTCCCGAGGGCGCTCGGGACTATGTCGTGCCTTCACGTGTCCATGGTGGAAAGTTCTTTGCGCTGCCGCAATCGCCACAGATGTTTAAGCAACTTTTTATGATGGCAGGTTACGACCGGTATTTTCAGATAGCACGGTGCTTTCGCGATGAAGACCTACGCGCGGAGAGGCAGCCCGAGTTCACTCAGGTTGACTTGGAGATGTCTTTTTGCACCGAGGAGGATGTTCAAAATATCGTAGAAGACGTGCTGTGCAAGGTCTGGAAGAAAATTCTCAATGTCGATTTGCCGACACCGTTTGAGCGCATAACCTATCGAGAGTCGATGAGTCGCTTTGGTGTGGATGCTCCCGACATGCGTTTTGACCTGGAGCTGGTAGAACTCAACGACGTGGTTGGGGGGACGGATTTTCGGGTTTTTCGACAGGCGCTCGAAAGCGGCGGTGTCGTTAAGGGGATCAATCTGAAGGGAATGGGAGAGCTCTCTCGAAAAGAACTCGATGGCTTTGTTGATTTTGTCAAAATCTATGGCGCGCGTGGTATGGCATGGATCAAGATTAAAGAAGATGGTCAGTGGCAATCTCCTATCGCAAAGTTTTTTGGGGTCGAGCAAAAGAATGCTCTTGTCAGCGCGATGGATCTGGAACCCGGTGATTGCGGAGTCTTTGTTGCGGACTCTTTCAAAGTGACCAATGCTGCCCTTGGGAATCTGCGCAAACATATAGCTAAGCTAAAGAACTTAACGGATTCGGCAGACTTTCGGTTTTGCTGGGTGACCGACTTTCCTTTGCTCGAATGGGATGAAGATACCCAACGCTATCATGCGGCCCACCACCCGTTTACCGCACCTCGGTCGGAAGACCGAGCTAAGCTAAAGAGCGACCCTGCGTCGGTCGTTGCTAGGGCTTATGATTGCGTTCTCAACGGTATTGAAATTGGTGGCGGCTCTATTCGGATCCATGAACAAGATGTGCAAGAAGATATGTTTAAGGCCCTTGGGGTCGGCGAAGCGGAGGCGGACGCTAAATTCGGTTTTTTCTTGGAGGCTCTAGAATATGGTGCTCCTCCCCACGGAGGGCTTGCGTTGGGAGTTGACAGGATTATGATGATGATTTGTGGCACTCCGTCCATACGAGATGTAATTGCATTTCCGAAAACCCAAAAACAAACTGATTTGATGCTTAATGCCCCTAGTAGGTTGGATGCGGAGCAGTTGGTAGAGCTGTCGATTCGCACGAATTCACCGGGCTCTGACCAAGAAGTGGTGAAAGAAGCTGGTTGACCGCGGGTAGGCTCGAGCTTTTTGCTCTAAGGCAGCGGTTACGTGTTAGAGCTGTCCCGCTTTGAGTCTCTAAAAAAACAGAGCAAGCAAGTGCAATAGTCGCGCGGGGCGGCTAGGGGAAGTTGGAGGGGAATTCGAATCAGAGGAGTTTCTAAATGCCAAAACGCGTTGTTGTAGCCAACCCAAATGCAGGTTCTGGTAAGGTTCGGCGGAATTGGAACACTATTCTTCGAGAAATCAACCGTTCAATGGGCGCTGCGGAGGGGCGTTTCACAAAGAAGGCTGGAGATGCATCTAGAATGGTTACGGAGGCCATTTTGGAGGGCGCGGAGCAGGTGATCGTCGTCGGGGGTGATGGCAGTGTTAATGAGGCGGTGAATGGGTGGTTTGACGCGGAGGGAAACCCTCACAGCCCAGACGCCTCATTGGTAATTTACCCACACGGCACGGGCGGAGATTTCGCTCGTTCAATTGGTGTCTCTGGTACCGATATTAAGGGGCTCTTTGTGGAGGGAACGACCAAGCCCATCGATGTAGGAATAGCGACCATGGTCGGGGCGGATGGTGCCGAGGTCAAAAGGTATTTTTTGAACATTTCTAGCTTTGGGTCCAGCGGTGTTATTTCAGACAATGTAAATAGGATGAGTCGAGCGGGAAAGCTTTTTGGCGGGAAGGCCGCCTACGCCTTCGGGACGGTCAAAGGGTTGGTGAGTTACCGTAATCAGCGTGTTCGGCTTCGGGTTGATGATATCTATGAAAAGGAGTTGTTAGTTAATACCGTCGCTGTAGCGAATGGCCGATATTTCGGAGGCTCCATGAAAATCGCACCAGGTGCCTATGTCAACGATGGGCTTTTTGATGTCGTAGTTATCGGCGATATCAGCTTGGTCGATTTTATAAGGAGCAACGGTAAGCTCTACCGCGGGGAACATCTAGATTCGCCGGGTTTTTCAATGATTCGCGGCAAAAAGGTTGTGGCATCCGTCGTTGGCGCAAAGGGGGATGCACTCATAGAAACCGATGGGGAGACCCCTGGTCGGCTACCGGTAACTTACGAAATTCTCCCCAATGCTCTAAAGGTTTTTGCGCCCTGGGGGCGGGCCGAGGCAGCCTATGAAGGGTAGGTGAAACTAAAGGGATAGTTAGTTTGGTGTAGCTAGGGATTCTTTGCCCTTCTGGCCGGCAGCTATGGCGTCGCCCCAGCGTAACCAACCCGAACCCGGGGATTGTGTTACTGGCATGTCATCACTAAAATCATCGCAGAGCAAAGCAAGTGCTAAGAGCGAAGTTAGCTCCTCATTGTTTACCTCTTTTTGAGGCAATTCTTTTATTCGTATAGTCATGATTAGTTCTTTCCCTCCCTGAAAGTTGTAGGTTTAGCTCTATCCTTGAGGACTAACGGGCGCAAGGCCAAAAGTAGCCTAAGTTTAGGTTATATTGGTATTGGTTTTAGAACCATCTGATTCAGGTGATCACTAAATGCGTTAATTGGTGAATCATATGTGATTAGTTCTTGCAGAGTCGGAATGAATTAGCTAAAAGCACCGCTCCTAGCAAAGCGATAACTCGCATTTAAAGCGTCCCTATCGTCTAGTCTGGCCTAGGACACCGCCCTTTCACGGCGGCGACAGGGGTTCGAATCCCCTTGGGGACGCCAATTTATCTTCTCTTTTAAAACAACGCCGTTCTAAAACCTCTTCCGTTTCACAGGGATTCGACTGAGCAATTGTATCCTCCAAGCAGAGAGGTTACTCTATTGTTGCAGTGAGTCGAGGTCCTGGAGGCTTGGGTAGTTATTTCTCGCTTTTTTGAGGGGCGACCGTAGCTTGGGAGTGGAGTGAGGCAGAATAGAGAATGAAATATATATTAAATCGGGGCGAGAAAACCCGACGGATGGCCGGCGCAGCCACAATCTATTTTCACACTTGGCTAGTTGTTTTCGTACTAGGAATTGTTTGCATCGCTCCAAATAGAGCTTTGGCCCAAGAAAAAGAAGCGCTTACGGTGGCGACCTATGTATGCCCACCCTTTGTTATCGCGGAGGAAGACGGTGGTTTCTCCGGATTGAGCATTTTTCTTTGGGAAGAAGTAGCTAAAGCTCTAGAACTTGAATTCGACTACAAAGTCGTGCCGTTTGAGAATGTGCTTAGTGATGTTGGCAGTGGGCAGTTTGATGTGGGCATTTCTTGTGTGACCATAACGAGTGAACGCGAGGCGTTCGTGGATTTCTCGCATTCCTTTTACGAGGTTCAATTGGGAATTGCAACGCACCGTCAAGACCTGCTGGCAGCGGCGAAAACTCTTTTGTTCGACAAAAGGATAGGGCTTTTTCTTTTGGGTCTTCTGGTTTTGGCCATTGGTGTGGGGGCGGTGTTCTATTTTTTCGAGCACAAAATCAACAACAAGCTTTACGCGATGAAATCACGTCGTGGCCAAATTGTAGAAGCATTGCTTATGGGGATCTTGTTTACAACAAAAGGGCCCTTCAATTACTACGAATTCAAAACGTTGCCAGGGCGCGTGCTGAACGTTTTTCTCGCCGTCTTTTCTACTTTTGCGGTAGCCGCTGTCACTGCGATGCTCGCTAGTACATTTACTCTGGGGCTTATGAGTTCGGAAATTAAGGGGCCTCGAGATCTCGCCAAGGTAAGGGTAGGCGCTATTGAAGATACAACCGCAGCCGATTACCTGGATCGAAATCGAATTCCGTTTCGCCGGTACGAAGATACCGAGCCCTTGTTGGCTGCTTTGGGTGCAGGTGAAGTAGACGCGATAGTCGATGATGCGCCTTTGTTGGGGTACTTCCTGAAGAAGCATCAAGAGGCCGGTGAATACCAAAGTGCTTTATTGTTGCCATTTTTATTTGAGATCCAAAATTACGGTTTTGTTTTGAAAGAAAAAAGTCGGCTTAGAGAGAATATTAACCGGGAATTACTCAAGACACGACAGACGCCTGCATGGCGTCGCCTAGTTCGAACCTATTTTGGGGAAGAGTAAGACCTAAGCGAGGGCGGGTTCTTCGGCGCTATTCATGTCTTTTTTGGCAGCATCACTGCGTTGCTCTTCAAGCACCTCAAGGTACCGTGAAGTAATGTCACCGGTTATGTAGTTGCCCGAGAACACAGAGTCCTCAAATGAGCTTATGTTCTGGTTTCCTTCTCCGGCTGCCAAGCGAAGGGATTGAAGGCTCAAGTAGAAGAGTCGATCGGCGCCGATTGCTTCACACACTTGTTGGGTTGTTTTGTCGTGAGCAATGAGCTCGTCTGCAACGGGCATATCTATACCGTAGACATTGGGGTATCGGACCGGCGGGGCGGCTGAAGCAAAGTAAACACGCTTGGCGCCAGCGTCCCGGGCCATTTGGATGATTTGTTGGCAGGTGGTTCCCCGCACGATGGAGTCGTCTACTAGGAGAACGTTTTTATCTTTGAATTCCAGGTCGCAGGCATTTAACTTCTTTCGCACTGATTTTTTTCGGATAGCTTGGCCGGGCATGATAAAGGTTCTTCCAATATAGCGATTCTTAATAAAACCCTCGCGGTATTTTACGCCAAGATGATGCGCGACCTGAATTGCCGCAGATCGACTCGTATCTGGTACCGGAATAACGACGTCGATATCGTGTTCAGGCCACCCTTCTTGAATTTCTTTCGCTAAATAATCGCCCATCCGTAGGCGACTCTTATAGACTGAAATGCCGTCGATTATGGAGTCTGGCCTAGCTAGATAGACCAGTTCAAACAGGCATGGCGTAAGCTTGGGGGATTTCGCGCATTGGTGGGCTATCACCGGTTGATTTGGCCTGAAAATGACAACTTCCCCGGGAGTCACGTCCCGTTCTTTTTGGAAATCAAGTACGTCAAGAGCGACGCTCTCGGACGAAACCATATACTCGGTGTCCTCTCCCTCTTTTCGGCTGCCAAATACGAGCGGACGAATTCCGTGTGGATCTCGGAAGGCTATAACCCCGAATTCAGGAATCATAATGACGACACTGTAAGCACCTTTGCATCGATTGTGGACCGTGCTGACGGCTTTGTAGATATGGGAGTTGGTTAGGCTGCATACCGGTGTCGCTCTAAGCTCTTTTGCAAAAATATTTAAAAGAACTTCGGAATCGGAGTTTGTGACCAAATGGCGCCCATCAGACTCATAAAGCTCTTGCTTGAGGTCCGTGGCATTAGTGAGGGTGCCGTTGTGGGCAAGCACTATGCCGTAGGGTGAGTTAAGGGAAAATGGCTGGGCTTCCGCAGCGCTAGAGCAGCCAGCGGTGGGGTAGCGAACGTGCCCTATGCCCATGGTCCCTTTTAACTCGCGCATGTGCCTGGTTCTGAATACGTCTTTTACGAGCCCGTTATCTTTGCGGAGATGAATGTTTCTGCCGTCGGCCGTGGCTATGCCCGCGGCATCCTGACCACGGTGCTGAAGAACCGTCAGGGAGTCGTACAATCTTAAGTTAACTTCGTTTTTACCTAGCATTGCGACGATGCCGCACATGGCTAACTCCTCTTTAAGAACGGGAGGTCTGAAGCAACCAGGTTCCCTTGTTAATTTAGGTCATTCGCCGGTGTGGTGTCCTATGTCAAGAGGAAGCTACTGACTCTCGCTCGAGGAATCTCTGCTTAATGAAAATAAGTCTGTGATTACGGCCGGATAGAAGGGCGGTGGCATGTGGTTCGATGTTGCGAAAGCCTTTTGGCAGGGGAACCCGACGATGATCGTTTAGAACGAATCTCCTGCTGGAACGGGGGTTTATGTCCTTCTTGCATTGACAAAGCACTTCAACTAACTTTATTGGCCATTTCGATTTTAGGTTTCGAGGGTGAGAAGGCGACATCATGGTAGTCGCCAGCTCCATAGAAATACCACTCGCACCAATAGGAGAAAACCATGTCACGTATGCGTTCACCCCGTTTAAAAATTATTCGGCGTTTTCAGCAACATCTACCGGGACTCTCCCGTAAGTCAGCTGAACGTCGACCTTACCCTCCAGGACAACATGGCGGTAGTCGGCGAGTAAAGCGCTCCGATTATCGTGTTCGCCTAGAAGAAAAGCAAAAGCTTCGTTTCAATTATGGAATTAGCGAGCGCCAGCTTCGAAATTATTTCAAGAAAGCAGCTGCCTCCACAGGTGATACCGGTCGGCGTTTATTGCAACTGATAGAGTCGCGTTTGGATAATGTGGTTTTTCGGTCCGGTTTTGCTCCAACAATTCCCGCGGCTCGCCAGTTGGTAGGGCACGGGCACGTTATTGTAAACGGAGCTAAGGTTGATATCGCAAGCTTTCAGATCAGCAAGGGGGATGTTGTCTCCCTACGCGAGAAAAGCCGCAAGATCCCGATGGTTGAAGAGTCAATGGCCTCACCTTCCTTGGAAAGCCCATCGTATTTGAGTCTTAGTGAAGATCGATTCGATGCTACGGTGAGTGAATTACCCGAGCGTGATGATATCCCCGTCGAGATCCAAGAGCACTTGATTATTGAATATTATTCACAGCTTATCTGATTCTGGCTTTTGCCGCAATTAGTCCAACTTATAAAAGGGCCCTTTAAGGGGCCCTTTTTTTTTGGGGCAGATTGCGGCTGTTTTAGTGACTTTAGGCGCCTAGGTGCTTCTTTCGTTCAGCTGGCTGCTTTTCTCTTTTCTGAATTTGGTGCAATCCCATGATAGGGTTTGATTAGGTACTATCGTGGTAGGAAGGGCCCGCCTATGAGAAAAGCACCTAAAGACGGAAAGACTCGATTCGAAAACCAGCAAACGCAGCCGTTACGAGAGCACCGGGTCTTTAACAACGCAAAGGTGGTAGCGGAGGGGTGGTACCCAATATGCAAGAGCACCCAAATTAAGCCAGGGCAGGCGGAGTCATTTAAGATCTCCTATCAGCGAATCTTGGTGTATCGAACCAAGGCCGGTAAATTAGCGGCGATGGATGCCTTCTGCCCTCATATGGGGGCAGATTTAGCCAATGGCACCGTGGTCGGGGACAATATCCAATGCTATTTTCATCAGTGGCAGCTAGGTCGGGATGGAAAATTGGCTGCCACACGTTGCGCTGTCTTTCCTGATGGTGTGCAGAACCAAACCTGGCCGGTCCAAGAAGAGTATGGCTATATTTGGGTGTACTCAGCCTCGGAAGCCGCTTACCCTGTTCCGTTGCCTCCCGGCCTGAGTGGGCAGGATATTGATTATTGGAATATCGCAAACCCAACTCTTTTTGCGCACCACCATGTCATGATTGTCGGCGGCGTAGATTTGCTGCACTTCGCAACCGTTCATGGTGTCGATGTTGATTTTGAACTCGAAACCGAAGAGTCGGACCGAACCGCCCTGTGGAAACTCGATGGAAAGGTTCCAAGAGTAGGCTGGCGCTCCAAAGTACTGCATTGGCTAGTAGGGGGAAGAATGAATTACCATGCGAAAGTTGCTGGGGGCTCTTATGTCGCCCTGGCCTACGGTCCCGACTTGAAATGGTCGTGGAGCAACAAGCCGGTACCTCCTTTGTATATCGCATGGGGATGCGTGGCTGATGAAAATGGAATCAGTCAAGTGCGGGTATTTTTGGTAACCAAA
>CAXGXL010000057.1:0-11200 GCA_964013555.1 uncultured bacterium | reverse complement strand
AACACATAATCCTATCTTGGCATTTTCAGGTGGTTGAGCCGAGGAACTCCCTTCACTCCCAGCCAAACTAACCGTTCCTCTGACTTTCCAGAGCCAAGGATGGTTGGTGCAATCCTCTGCTCGAGGCGGTGCAGCTGGATCCATCGTAGTGGTATCATCATCGCACTTATCACCCTTGCCATCGTTATCGGAGTCTTCCTGACCCGAATTTTTGTCGTCCGGACAATTATCCTCCGCATCCAAGATGGTATCACCGTCACGATCTGCTACCACTGGAGCCGGTTCTTCCGACGGCTCTACGGCTTCTACACCACAGCCCCCAATGAGGAGGGTGGCCAAAATGTAAAGAGAAAAAACAAATTGCTTCATGATAAGATCCTCGTTGTTAAAGTATCGGTTATCAGTATTTCAACGCATTGCGCCACAATTGCACGCTTTGGCCGCCGCACTTGGCTTCGAACCCCTATCGCACGTTAGCTCCTTTGGCCATCTTCACACCACACCGTGAGGCTTTTTTCCACCAATATTTCGCCACTGCCACAAATCGGTCCCAAAAATAGCCCCTATTTGAACGAATTTTCTTAGAAAACATCTCAAAATTGCAGAATACCCGTTATCAACCCATAGCCCATTTGCTAGTTGAGACGGCCATGCATATGTTAAAGAACCTTAAGATCGTCACGGTATTAATCCTCTCATTCCTTTTTGGGTGTGCACAAAACACTTCTCAAAATCCGCAAGTAGCTGCCAATTCAACTCTCGAAGAGCCGCCCGAAGGTCAGTTGCCTAAAACGGCAATACCATTGCACTACGACCTCGAGCTAACGATAATTCCTCAAAAAACTGAATTTAGTGGCAAAGTCCGTATTGCGCTCGAGCTTAAGGACGCTGCACATAAGCTCTGGCTTCACGGAAAAAAACTAAAAGTATCGAAGTCCACGGCCACCCTGGCCGATGGCAAAACCATTGAAATAGCCTACAATCAGGTCACAGAAAGCGGCGTAGCAAAAATCGACTTTGGCCAGCGCCTTCAAGCACAAAGGCTCGAACTTCACTTTGAGTTCACCGCTCCCTTCGATGCGGACTTACATGGCCTCTATCGGGTAAAAAGCGATGAGCGATGGTACGCCTTCACCCAATTTGAGCCAATATCGGCGCGCCTCGCCTTTCCTAGCTTTGACGAACCCATCTTTAAAGTTCCATTCGATATCACTTTAATCGTCGACAAAAACCACGCTGCTAGTGCTCCTTATTCGGCCATATCCGAAGAACTCATAGGAGCCGATAAAAAGCGGATTCGATACAAAAAAACCGCTCCCTTACCGACTTATCTTATCGCATTTGCCGTAGGCCCCATGGATGTAGTCAACCACGCAGCCATTGCCCCAAGCGACGTTCGAAGCAATCCCGTTGCCCTTCGAGGGTTTGCCCCAAAGGGCAAAGGCAAACTATTGGACTACGCCCTTAAGAATACCGGAACAATTTTAAACTTACTCGAATCCTACTTTGGTATGGCGTATCCCTACGACAAAATCGACATCATTGCTGTTCCAGACTTTAGCGCCGGCGCCATGGAAAACGTAGGGGTTATAACGTTTAGAGATTGGCTTTTACTTATCGATGAAAAATCCGCCCCCGCGCGCCAGCTTCGCGCCTATGCCTACGTTATGGCTCACGAGCTGGCCCACCAATGGTTTGGTAATTTAGTAACCATGCCCTGGTGGGATGATCTTTGGCTCAACGAAGCATTTTCATCTTGGATAGAGAATATCGTGATTCGAGACTTTGAGCCGAGCTACAAAGCAGAACTTTCCATTGTTCAAAACAGCCTTTACGCCATGAAAACCGACAGCAAAGTATCCGCTCGCCAAATTCGCCAGCCGATTGCAAATGAACACGATATTCACAACGCCTTTGATGGCATCACCTACGCTAAAGGAGAAGGCGTTTTGGGAATGTTTGAAAATTTCCTGGGACCCAAAGTCTTTCAAAAAAGCCTTCAATACCACATGAAACAATTCGCCCACGGCAATGCTACCGCGGCTGACTTCTTACGCTCTGTTTCTCAAAGTACTGGGCGGGATATCAGCTCCTCCTTTGAGTCATTCATCTTACAACCGGGTGTTCCACTCCTAGATATTCAGCTCAAATGCCAACCCGACAAGCCCGCTACTATTGAGGTAAAACAATCTCGATACCTCCCCATCGGATCTACCGGAGACTCAAACAAAACGTGGGAAATCCCCTATTGTTATCGATACCAAATTGGCCAATCCGTTCACAACGAGTGCCAAATGCTCCAGTCTCTGCCAAAGCAAACCATAGCGCTCCAACAAAAAGGATGTCCGAAATGGTATGCGCCCAATGCCAAAAGTGCCGGCTATTATAGATGGAACCTCACCGAGTCGGGCTGGAAAAAACTCCAAAACAACCTCGATGCTTTGGAGGTCACCGATATCCTGAGCCTCACCGACAGCCTCAAAGCCTCGGCACTTGCGGGAAAAATCGATGCTACGGCCATCCTTCAAGCCGCACCGCTTTTTGTCAACTCTGACGAACGCCGCGTGGCAAGCACACCAATGGGGACGCTCCGCTTTGTTCACGACCATATCTTAGAAGAGAAACATCTCCCCAATCTCGAGTCCTTTGCTCAGAATCTCTACGAGAGACAATTTCAGCGGCTTGGATTTGGTAGTGAAAAGAGTGCGCCCTCTAGTGATGACGACAAACTCTTTCGTCAATCGCTCTTGAGCTTTCTTGCCTCCACCGCCAAGACACCAGCCGTTCGGGGAAAACTTCAAAGTTGGGGTAATACCTACCTCGGCCTCGGAAACACAAAAGCCTTAGCTCCTGAATCGGTCGATCCAAACCTTGTAGCAACCGCACTTCGAGTGACCATTGAAGACGGAGAATTGTCAGCTCTGCAAACTGCTATCGAGCATCTTAGTAAGACCAGTAATCCAATAATTCGCTCTCAGCTACTATCTGGAATTGCAGCCGCTGATACCCCCGAAAAAAGTAAATTGGTTCGCAATTTGCTTTTAAGCGAAACGCTGCGCTCTAACGAACGAAGTAGACTCTTGCGCAACCACATGTCGGTGCCGAAAAATACGCAAGCTCTTTGGGAATGGGTCCAAACCAACTACGATGCCATCGCAAAAGTCATCCCTGTTTCTCACCTGGGCTATTTCCCATTCATTGCCTCAAGCTTTTGCAGCTCGGAAAAAAGTTCAGAAGTAAGAAGCTTCTTCGCTACCAAAGTCCAGGATTTTCCTGGCGGGCCTCGCAATCTAGAATCTGCTCTCGAGAGTATCGAACTTTGTTCGGCCCGAAAACAAGCAATGGAAAAAGCCATGAACCAATTCTTCCAACGACCATTATTGGCCAATCGATAAAATCATGCCCAGCCAAAAAATAGACTCCATCTGGCTTATTCGGCTCCGGTGGGGTGCCATTGTTGGACAAACAGCGGTTGTCGCAGGTGTCTATTTGGGATTGAATATACCCCTGCCCCTTTTACCGATTTTCTCGATCATTGGACTTGAAGTCTTGATCAATATTATCAGCTATAAATCCTATGTTGCATCCAACGGAAATGCCCCTCTTTTTTCAGCTCTCACACTCGTTGCTGATATCCTGTGCCTGACCGGATTACTCTACTGGTCTGGTGGTTCATCAAACCCTTTTACACTCTTGTATCTCGTCCATGTTCCGCTAACGGTCATCATGTTAGGAGAAATGTGGGCATGGCTCCTGATTCTCTTGGCGGCCACCGGATTCGGTGCTCTTTTTCGGTATAACCACCATATCCATGCACTCATGCATGGAGCCCACGATGACCAAGCATCAGGCATGAATCTTCATTATATTGGGATGTGGGTAGCATTTGTCATTGCTGCCACCTTCATTCTTTATTTCACCTCACGAATTTCCCGGGAGTTAGCTAAGCGTCAGCAGCTCATACATGAACTTGAGCGCAAAACGTTTCGCTCCGAAAAACTCGCTTCTTTGGCAACACTTGCCGCTGGTACAGCACACGAATTGGCTACACCGCTTTCTACCATCGCTGTTGTCGCAAATGAATTTGAGAAAGCCATCGGTAATGACACTGAAAAAAACCTACGTGAAGATGCCCGTGTTATCCGAAGTGAAGTCGATAGATGCCGCAGCATCTTGCAGCAAATGGCCGCTGACGGAGGACAAGTCATTGGTGATAGCCTTGAAAATTTCACCATGGCAGATGTACTCCACAATATTGTAGCTGAGCTTCCTTTTAAAGAGCAGATAAATATGCGCACCGAGCCTGGTTGTGAGCACATACTTGTAAAGCTGCCTTTATCGACCTTTCGTCGAGCCTTTGTCTCGATCCTGAAGAATGCTCATGACGCATCTTCAAGGCAAACCCCCATCGAAGTTTACCTAAGGCAAGAAGACTGCTTTGCCATTATTGAAATTTCAGATCAGGGTGAAGGTATTGAGCAAGATAAATTAAGCAAAGTAACCGAGCCATTTTACTCAACTAAAGAGGCCGGAAAGGGAATGGGCCTGGGCTTGTTCTTGACACAGACTGTTTTGCAGAGTTTAAACGGAACGTTAGAGATTCAATCGACCCTAGGCAAAGGCACGACGGTTACGATGCAAATTCCACAGTTGGCAACTTATGGCTAATAAACCGACGATATTGATTGTTGATGACGACAATGTTCTACGTACACAATTGGTCCGTGGGTTTGAACGGCGTAACTATAATGTTCTCAGTGCAGGGTCCTACCTGGAAGCCCTGGAGGTAGTCCAAGACACCACTCCTGACAAAGCCGTTTTGGATTTGAAGATGCCAGGCCAATCAGGCTTGGATACCCTAAAGAGTCTAAGGCAAAAATTCCCAACATTAGAAGCAGTGATACTAACTGGCTACGGCAGTATATCCACCGCTGTTGATGCCATGCGCCTTGGTGCGGTCAACTACCTACCCAAACCAGCCGACATCGACGATATTCTAGCAGCATTTGAAAAAGCCGAAAATCCTCCACTCGAATCGGTTCAACAAGATTACGAAGCTCCTTCACTAGCTAGGGCTGAATGGGAGCACATCAATAGGGTCTTAAATGATGTGGGAGGAAATATCTCGGAGGCCGCCAGAAGGTTAGGCATGCACCGGCGAAGCCTGCAACGAAAATTGCAAAAATACCCTCCTAAGACTTAGTACGAAGGGCCCAGAACTGCCCCCAGATCGACTGGAATAAGAGTCCTCTTCTAGGACGGACCAAGCTCAATTGATTGCAAGTTTTGCGGGCACAAAACCAAAGCCAGTACAATTAGAGAAGACAATCTACCTTACTCTTGAACATCGCACATAAAAATCGGTGGATGATGCAACATGGTAATATCGGGCTGTGCAGGTGCGCTGGTACGTGCCATTGCAATTGCCTCGTTAAGAGTTGCTGCCTGCTCCCATCCAAGTAATTCCGGTACTCGAGAATTAGTAGCTCCCGCGGCAATAACCCTACCTGTCCACTGACGACCACCCTCACCCCAATACCACATATAGAATGGGTGCGCCCCATGATAGGCATTCCCAAAACGGTACCGGTCAACATACGATGGATTTTCAGCAAATTCTTTCTCGTATTTTCGATGAAGGGTCATCGCGTCTCTAGTCTCTGGGAGAAGCCGATTGAAAAACTCAATATAACTCGGGTGGTGCTCCGGATCGAACGTATCATAACAAGGATGGCACAAAATTAAGGTGCCCCCTTTTTTAAGCACTGGCGTGCCCATATTCATGTTGTGAAAATATCCCAATCCCATGACTTGAACGAGCAAGGGATTCAAGACGGAATTAACGTTATAAGGTGAGACATAGGGAATACCCGTAATAACTACATCGGCTTGCCCCTTCACGGGAACAATATACTGCTCGAAACAGCGCTCGAGTGTTTTTTCGTGTACGGGCTCGGTAGACCCCGCATTCACCGCAACAACATCGTAAGGAGAAGGAATAGAAAACATCATCTTGCGCTTTGCAGCACTTGGTAGTTTCTTAAGAGCGAAGCGCAGTCCATCGAACTTCAACCAATCCAAGTCGGTAAAATGGTCTTCATTCTTGGTGAGAAAGCTCAATTGCTCTCCATACATCTTATTATTAAGAACAGTCTCAATATGAAACACATTAAGTTTTTCATTAACAACTTTCCCTATTCGATTCACAATACTATGCATATGAGAGCTTTTCGGCTCCATATAGGAATCAGTTTTACGCATGACCTTCGGGTTATGGTGTGCTTTGAGGGTTCTATAGTTGCACAACCCTACTCCCACCGACTTGTGGCCTCCATCCATGGGGACAAGGTTGATATTAACATAAATAATCAAGTCGCTTTCGACAGCCCTTCGGTTAAGTTCGATTGGCTCACCTAACTCTGTTTCCCCGATATTTACAATTCCATTGGGATCTTCCGCATCATGGTTATAGAGTCGGTCGGGGTGATACTCTCGAAAAATAGTGCTACCTACCATGCGTTTGATCTCTGCATCTGTCATACGGCGATGCAAACAGGTGGCGATAATCATATGAATATCATCAACTCCATAATCCGCTAACATCTGCAAAACGATAGTCAGGATCCGCTCTCGAATATCCGGGGTCACCATTGGCGGCAAAGGCAATGAAATATCGTCCATTGCAATGGTGACCTTCATTCCTGGTTTCAGTTGAGCATGAAGGGGATCTGCACCGAGAGGAAAATTCAACGAATGACGAATTGCCGCATCAACATTCTCTAAACCCTCTAATGGAGCAGGGGGGTAAATGACCCTTGTCCCTTCGGGCAAATCCTCGAGCCAAAAGTCCTCCCCAAAATGGATAATTCGAGGAGCAGAATCTTTATCGATAGTAACTACATGCTGTTCAAGATCGTGCATCGGCATTGAGAACTCTTCTATAAGTAAACAGGTTTATGAGAATTTCAAAATAGGCCAATCAAATTGACGCGCAATATTCTTAAGTCGCTTGTCCGGATTCACCACCGATGGTTTTCCAACTACAGCCAACATAGGGTAATCACTCATTGAATCACTGTAGGCAAAGCAACTCTCTAGATCGAGTCGATGCTCAACGGTAAACCTTCTAATCCATGCTGCTTTAGTCGCTCCAGCAACAAGCTCCCCTTGGATTCGCCCAGTTGCGTAACCATTAACGTATTCGAGTTGATTCGCGAGAACGTATTCTATTCCCATATGCTCAGCAAAGGGCTTGGCAAGAAGGTCTAGAGCGCCTGTCACTAAAACTTGGCGGTGACCCGCGCGGCGAGATTGGCTTACCAAATGATAGGCCTGATCAAAAATCGACGGTTTAATAACTTCGTGAAAAAGTTCTTGAGCCATCGCGGCCAAACGGTCTTCACTCTCCCCCTTGTAGCGCCGATAAAACAACTCATTAAATAATTTTCGTGAATAAAAATCAGCGGCCAGAAAAAAAGGAATCGACGCTAATAGCGAACTCGTCTTTTTGAATTTGCCCAAAATCGTAGGAGCGTTTCTGGCATAAAAGGCGTATGAATGGACCACATTGGTGGAACATAGAGTTCCATCCAAATCATAGAAAGCCGCAGCCCCATGGTGCATAACTTCGGGACGCTGGAGGTCCTCGTACATTTGAAGCCCAGACATTGTTTGGCTCGTTATGAATTTGCGATGATTATGTCAATGGTTGAGCAAATGCTAAGGGCACAACCAAGTACTACAGTCAAATACCTAAAGAAAATCAACGAAGCTCATCAATTAAGTGATATCCTGAAGAATCTGACGTCCAATCACCATCCGCTGGACCTCACTGGTACCTTCACCAATGGTACAGAGCTTTGCATCGCGGTAGTGACGTTCAACGGGAAACTCTGAGGTATAGCCGTACCCGCCATGAATCTGAATCGCTTCATCGGTGGCGCGCATAGCCGCTTCTGATGCAAAAAGTTTGCACATAGACGCCTCGGTCGTAAATGGCTTACCGGCTTCACACAGGCTTGCTGCCCGATAAACAAGGAGCCTTGCTGCAGCCAATTCAGTAGCCATATCAGCCAACTTCCATTGAATAGCTTGAAATCGAGCAATCGGTTTTCCAAATTGCTCACGCTCCATCGCGTATTTCTTCGAGGCCTCTAAAGCACCTTCACCCAAACCCAATGCCAGCGCGCCGATGGTGATTCGACCCCGGTCTAAGATCTGCAGAGTATTAACAAAGCCTCGGCCTATCTCCCCTAAACGTCGGTCATCAGAAACACGAACATTTTCAAAGTTTAATACAGCTGTATCCGACGAACGCATTCCCAATTTATCCTTGAGTGGCTGCTTGGTAAATCCGGACATATCCGCATCCAAGATAAAGGCGGTTATCCCATGATTCCCCTTACTTTTGTCAGTTGCTGCTAAAACGACATAAGTTCCACCCACATTGCCTTGGGTAATAAATATCTTGGAGCCATTAATTATCCAATCCCCACCATCGGCTACCGCAGTGGTTAACATCCCGCCTGCATCCGAACCGCTATTGGGCTCCGTCAGTGCCCAAGCACCCAATTTTTTTCCGGTAGCTAAATCAGGTAAAAATCGTTCTTTTTGCTCCTCGCTTCCAAAGAGGCGAATATGCGACGAGCACAATCCGTTGTGGCTCGCCACCGTTAGTGCCAACGATCCATCACCGCGCGCTATTTCCTCCACAGCGATCGCTGTCTCCATGGGGCCCATACCCCCACCACCGTGCTCTTGTGCAACCATGATACCCAAAAGGCCCAAGTCTCCTAGCTCTTGCACAACATCATGAGGAAATTCTTCTTCTTTATCCCACTTACGAGCATTCGGCTTAACCCGCTCGTTGACAAATCTACGAATGGAATCCCTCAGGAGGCTCTGCTCTTCGGATAGCTCAAAATTCATGGTTTACTCCACATGTCTATTCGCAAGGGCTTCAAATAGCCCCTGCCGTTCGCTAATGGTTGGCCATAGCGGATCAATTCATAGAGCTCAAGGCGAGCCGCGTAAGATCTGCGTAACTAGTTCAACAAAAGGTCAACTAAGGAGAGAAACCCTTGATTTTATAAAGATCTTTGCCCGGAAGGCAAACGTGATCACTGCTGATAGTTTCAACGAAAATGTGCAGAGCATCGGGTAAATTTCTTTGCATAGCCACCAAATTAGCCGGCTCATTTTCAAAACTAGCCACTAAGGTCCCCAGGGTCGCGATTTTCTTGATGGCTTCCTGCTTAAACGTCTTGTCGTCCATAGACGCTTCGGGCTTGAGCATTGGCACAATACGCGGATGTTCCACCGGAAATCCATCCCGCTTCATCACCGCCAAAGTACCATCTCCCATATTTGGAAAATCCCTCCCCGTCAGATAGACAAGGGTAGCTCCCAGCTCAAAGAGGCGAAGTGCATAGGCTTGAGCACCTGGATAGGCAACGTCATAATGAATGTACTCATTCCGAAAGAAACGCTGCCACCAAAACTCACTTAATTTATTCAATCCGTCTCGTACTTCCGGAAGCTCAACATCCAACGCGATCTTAGTGAAAGCATCCCGAATACTGTATTCTAATTGCTCTATCTTGAGCTCCTCGAGCCCTTGGCGCACAGACGGGTGCAACTCATCGGCAAGGGGCTCGTCTAAAAACTCTTGGATAATTTGGAATGTTCTGGGCTGCACCTCGTAAAGGGTCGAATCTAAATCGAGCACCACAACGGGGGTTTTCCCCATCTTAGATGCTTGCTCTACCCGTTCGGCCACAAGGTTCAAAACGAATTCCCCATCGTCAGAAAGAAATTCGGTGGCATTTACCCACTCATGGCGGCAATAGAATTGAGAATTTACTTCAGTCATAGCGAAGTGACCTTACGACGAAATAGTCGATTTGGCCACTGCACGAGGGACAAAATCGTGGTTTTGAAAGAGGCCCCTCTGGCTGGCTCCACAAATTTGTCTTGGGCTAAGTTGCTAACCCAGCGCAATTCAGCGTTATTGAACGCCAAAAAATGGAGTTCAAGGCAATGAAAATGGAGTTCAACAACCGCGGTTTCGCGCTCACTCTGCCCGCTCTTAATTAATAAAAACCCAAAAATGGATGGACGCATGGCTTCCATCCATCTGCGAGATGAACAAGCACCCTTCAACCGCCAAAAAAGAGACTTCAAAGAGCCAATATCCCTGATAAGACTAGCCTTTAAGGTCAAGCAAGGGTATAGGACCTACAAACCTTTTTCGGGAGAATAACCAAATGACAGCCGTAGCAAAAACGTCCGAGGGCCCAATGTTCTTGAATACCAACGAAGTGCTTTTCTCTGAACTCGATTTTCGAGTCGCCGACTTCTCTAACGAGACTATCCAATTCGGGCGAAAAGAAATCGAATTAGGTGAACACGAAATGCCGGGCTTGATGGCATTGCGAGAAGAATACAAAGGCAAGGCTCCCCTAAAAGGCGCTCGAATCATGGGCTCGCTTCATATGACGATTCAAACCGCCATCTTGATCGAGACCTTGGTTGAACTCGGCGCGGAAGTACGATGGTGCTCCTGCAACATTTTCTCTACCCAAGATCATGCGGCGGCAGCGGTTGCAGCCGGACCCAATGGAAGTGCTACGAACCCTCAAGGTATCTCAGTTTATGCCTGGAAAGGTGAATCACTGGAGGAATATTGGTGGTGTACCTTTCAGGCCCTTCGATTTCCCAATGGCGAATCGCCCAATTTGCTCGTTGATGACGGCGGTGATGCAACCTTGTTAATTCACAAGGGTTTTCAATTCAATAATGAAGGCGCTGTCCCGACAACTGATTCAACCGACAACAAAGAGGAAAAGGTTATCCTCGCGCTCTTGGCAGAAATTCAAAACGCCGCTCCTGAATTTTGGGGCAAATATGCTTCAACCATTCGGGGTGTTTCCGAAGAGACGACTACCGGCGTTCACCGACTTTACGAGATGCAAAAAGCGGGAACCCTTCTCTTTCCTGCCATTAACGTCAACGACTCTGTTACTAAGAGCAAATTCGACAATCTCTATGGCTGTCGACACTCCTTGGTCGATGCCATCATGCGAGCTACCGACGTGCTCATATCTGGCAAACGAGCTTTGGTTTGCGGATTTGGCGACGTAGGCAAAGGCAGTGCCCAAGCACTTAGCGCGCAGTCCGCGCGCGTTGCCGTAACCGAAAT
>CAXGXL010000056.1:0-11618 GCA_964013555.1 uncultured bacterium | reverse complement strand
AGCGCATGGATTTTTAGCTCAACCGACATTATTGGACCGACCCAACGGCCCGACATTCAATAATCGCACCAAGAGCCTTGTCCCCCAGCCAACTCAGAGCAGAACCGTCTCTCAAAGCGACTTCGACAAACCCATCAGAGCCTATAAGCCCCACCAACTCCCCGATAGGTGCTTGCTGGTAGGTTTCTACCCAGCTTAGGGACAATCCATGGGTGACGAGCGGCGAAGACAGGTCAATCTTGTAGCCCGGAAGATTTGTCAGCAAATTACCAAATGAGTCAGGCCCCAGAATTTCCCCAATTAAGTTGGCTTTTACTTGGGTGGGCTCTGTGAGGATCCCGGGTTTTGGATCTTCTATGGGTGTGCCTACTTCAGAGAGTCGAATCCCCGCCGAAAGCTCGGCTGCGATTGGTGCAAAAACGTCTCTCCCGTGAAAGGTATTCGATACAGGTTCCCGAAAGAAAAAGGATTTGTCTAGATGAACAGTCTTGGCTCCTGGTAGCTGGGCGATGCCGCCAAGGACACCGTTGTCGGGTCCAACGAAGAACGTCCCGTTGACCTCAATGGCTATGGCCCTGCGTTGGGTTCCAACCCCTGGGTCGACCACCACCAAATGAACCGTACCCAGTGGAAATGCGAAAGCTACGCCGCGCAGCAAGAGGGCCGCCTCTAGCAAATTTTGTGGCTGAACACCGTGCGAGACGTCAACTAGCTGGCAAGTGGGGTTCGAGGCGAGTAAAACCCCTTTCATTTGGGCCACGTAAGACGATCCCACTCCAAAATCGGTGGTTAATGCAATCAAACTCATGTGGACCTCTAATTTTCAAAAAGAATGGCTTTTGCTGAAGAAGCTGCGTCGATCAGGTTTTTATCGATTTCAAACTCGGCTAGAATCTCAGCTCCATGCTCCCCTAAGCCCGGAGCATCTTCCAAACTCTCCGTGCTCGGTGCGACACCAAAGTGGGGCAAGAGGGAGTGTACGCCATTCACTTTCGCGTGAGTTAGCTCAAGTTCCTTATCATCTAGAGCTTCCGCTACGGTGCGAACGGGTTCACAGCACACCTCGTGGCCTTTGAACGCCTGCACCCATTGAGCTTGAGTTTTGGCCAAAAAGAGTTTTTCGAGTTCTTCAATTACCTTCTTAGCCTGGTCGCCGGTGGCGTAGACTTGGTCGGTCAAGTGAGGTGCTCCCATAACCTCGCAAAAGGTCGCAAAAAACTTGGGCTCAAGTGCGCCTAATGCCATAAATCTTGAGTCTTTGGTTTTGTACACTCGGTAACAGGGTACCGCGCCGGTGAGAAATCCCTCGCTAGGTGACGGGTTACTCTCCCAGCCTACCGACGATGACGAGCTTGCAGCCAAACTCATCGCACTTCTAGTCATGGATATGTCAAGAAAGCGCCCCACCCCTCGTTGCTCTCTTTCGAGCAAGGCTGCAAATATGCCTGTTGCAGCGCTTAAGGCTCCACCTGCAACGTCAGCAATTTGCACTCCGGGGATATTGGGCGTGCCATCGGGGGAGCTTAGCAGGTCCAAAATCCCGGCCCTGGCGATGTAATTTATGTCGTGCCCGGGGACGCTAGCAAGGGGGCCTGTCTGGCCGTAACCAGAAATAGAGCACATGATGATTTGGGGATTGACTCTTTTGAGAGATTCGTATCCCACGCCGAGCCGGTTTGCGACACCAGGCCTAAACGACTCTACGACGATATCGCATTTGGCAGCTAAAGCTTTGACGATATCTTTCCCCTCCTCCTTCTTGAGATCTATTACTATGGAGCGTTTTCCCGCATTGATGGCGGTAAAGAGAGTCGCGCAACCTTCAATTTGTGGTGCCATATAGCGTGCAGGATCACCCTGGGCAGATTCTACTTTGATTATGGTTGCACCGAAGTCGGCAAGAATTCGAGTAAGGTAGGGCCCGGGGAGGTACCTAGAAAGGTCCAATACCCGAACGCCGCGCAAGGGTTGAAACAAAGCGGCAGACTGAGTCATGAGGAAGCTCCACGAGCAGGCAAAAAAAAGCCCGACCCAAGGCCGGGCTTAGGCGACAAAAATAAATGATTAACCGAGTACGGAACCCAATTTCATAGCAAGGGCCATATCACCAGCAACCTTTAGTTTGCCGGTCATAAATGCCATTTGGCCGTTAAGTTTACCGGAAACAATATCGACAAGGTCTCCCGAGTCTACCGTGATAGTGCAATTTGCGTCTGAATCTTCTTCTTTCACTGCGCCACCGGGAACAGTCAAATCTACTACCCAGGTGCCCCCATTGTCGCCGGTGACGACAAATTTGTAGCTAGCATTAACCTTTTCGACCAATTCTGGTTTTGATTCAAGCCGGGAAGGCATGTAGCTCTCGAACAGTTCTTTGGCGGATTCAATTGCCATGAAAAACTCCTGTAAATAGGTGGTTTAATGATGACCGGAGATACCACCCGTACAATCACGGGTCAACTAAGCCCAGAGCAACCCTAAGGATTACCAAGGGCGGCTCTTACAGCCAGTATTATACGCTCCACCACCATTTCGGGGGTTAATTTGGAACTATCAACGATAATCGCGTCCTCGGCTGCCCTTAACGGAGCGATATTGCGCTCTGTATCCCGTCGGTCTCGGTCACGGATTTCTTCAATGATTTGTTCATAAGATGCGTTTAACCCGTTTAAATTAAGCTCCTCGAAGCGCCGCTGGGCTCGAACCTCGGCAGATGCATCCAGGAAAATTTTTACGGCTGCATCAGGAAAAACAACAGTCCCAATATCTCTGCCTTCCAATACCGCCCCCCCTTTTCCTGCGAGATTTCGTTGAACCTCTAGAAGCCCAGCCCGCACAGCTGGGTGTTTTGCTACCTCTGAAGCCCCGCGTGATACTTCAGGAGTTCGAATGCTTTCACTAACATCCTCGTTATTGAGTCGGATCTTGTTTGTATCTCCTACGAACGAAAAAGAAACGCTCATGGCTGAAACAACCTCGGCCAACCCATTCTCGTCACTCCAATCAATCCCATTTCTTCGCGCTAGAAGAGCAACGCATCGGTAAATCGCGCCCGTGTCTACGAGGGAGTAACCCAAATTTCGAGCAACTGCCCTAGATACCGTGCTTTTACCTGCCCCTGCTGGCCCATCTATCGCTATTGTAATTTGCTTTGTTTGTTTCATGGTGACGGACTACGAGGGAGACGAGACTGCGTCAAGGCTCTACTTCGAATTCAGCGCCTACTGCTCTAAAATCTTCGAGAAAGGATGGATAAGAAATATTTGCGATTTCGAAATTCTCTAGGGTTGAGGTTCCAGGCGCCGCCGCAGCTAAAATAGCACTCGTCAGCGCTATGCGGTGGTCTTGCCCGACATTCACATTGGCCGCGCGAAAAGAGGCCGGTCCGTCTACCGTATATCCGTCTGAGTTTTCCCGAACATGTGCCCCGAAGGCTCGGAGAATACGGGCTGTCTCGGAGATCCTGTCAGACTCCTTTACACGCAATTCTTCGGCATCCTTTACAGTTGTTGAACCATTGCGCCCCATTGCGACCGCTCCGAGAACGACAAGTTCATCGACCAATCGTGGGATCAGAGAACCTTCTAATACCACCTCTTTATTCGTAACGACCTGTGAATCGTAGAGAAATTTAAGGCTGCCTACTTGTTCGCCACCGGATGATTTTTGCTCGCGAAGTTCGTAATCGTACCCAAATTTACAGAGCGCTTCGAGGCATCCTGTGCGAGATGAATTTAGACCAACATTGTTTAATAAAAGTTCGCTTCCCGGAATAAGAAGAGCCGCGGCGGCCCAAAATGCGGCTGACGAGATATCCCCGGGGACACGGATTTCTCCGAGAGCCTTGGGAATGGCCCCAGAACCATGGAGTCGCCCAATCCAACCACCTTCCTGCGCGGCGGTCTCAACCCGCACTCCCATAGCATTGAGCATTCTCTCGCTATGATCCCGAGATAGACTTGGCTCCCAAACCTCTATCTCCTCTTCACTCATGAGCCCCGCAAATAGGAGGCAGCTCTTAACCTGGGCACTGGCGATCGGTTGACGAAAGCAACCGGATCTCATTGTTGCCTTTGAGATAACCAGCGGAGCATGCTCGTGAACATTAGTTCGGCTCCCTTCGATTTTCGCGTTAAATGCCCGCAGCGGCTTACAAATACGTCCCATGGGTCTCTTTTCAAGGGACGAATCGCCCACCAAAGTGGCTTCGACTCCCGCTCCGCAAAGCAAGCCACTCAACAACCTAATTGTTGTTCCACTGTTTCCGCAGTCAAGGGCTTCGGTTGGAGTTCGTAGGCCAGTCTTCCCCACCCCATGTACTTTCCAACCACCCTCTATGTCATCAATGCGAACGCCTAGTTGGCGCATAACGGACGCGGTAGTGTGGTTATCTTCCCCAGGGTGGGAAGCCAAGACCCTTGTAACCCCCTTGGCAATCGAGCTCAGCATTAAACTACGGTGGGTAATCGATTTGTCCGCCGGCACTGTTATCTTGCCCTTCAGCGGGTATCCACCGTGAATAATTAATTTCATCAATTAGCTCAATGCTTGGGGTAAAATGCTCAGCAGCTTCTCGTTTTGCTCTTCTCTTCCTATTGTAATTCTCGCCGAAGTAGGCAAGCCGTAGCCTGCCATCGGCCGCACGATAACTCCAAGTTGAAGCAAGCGTTCAAACATTCCTTGAGCATCGCGATGAAAGTCAACCAAAAGAAAATTGGCCTGGCTAGGAGTAACTCCCAGCCCCATAGCCTCTAGGCGCGGTATCAGCCGACGCATTTCTGCGCTATTTAACTGCCTCGAGCGCTCGAGGTGGTCGGAATCTTCGAGTGCCGCTAGCGCGCCGATTTGAGCAAGGCTGTTTGTATTGAACGGCTCACGTCCTCGGTTGATGTAATCAATAAGTTTAGGATCTCCGATACCATAACCTATTCGCAATCCAGCCAAGCCATAACACTTTGAGAAGGTCCGGGTGACTAGAATCCTCTCTCGCTTCGAGAGATAATCTAAACCGTTCGGGTAGTCAGACGCAGTAACGTATTCGAGGTACGCCTCATCTAGAACCACCAGAACATCTCTAGGAATAGCCTCCAAGAATCGGTCGAGTTCGGTTTTTGAGATGTACGTTCCCGTCGGATTATTGGGGTTCGCGATGAACACCAACTTTGTTTTTTCGTCCATGGCGGCAACGATGGCGTCCAGGTCAAAGCGCATCTGCTTCAGCGGAACCTCCCGGATCTCCCGTCCAAGAGCTAGAGATACAAGCTTATAGACAATGAACGAAGCTTGAGCATAGATGATATTCTCGTCCGGCCGAAGGCAGGTGCGAGCGATGAGCTCAATAACTTCGTTGGTGCCGTTTCCCATGACCAATTGTTCAGGGCGCACATTGTGAAATTCCGCGAGCGCTGCTTTCAAATAAAACGCACCACCATCGGGATAGTCGTGAATCTGATGAAGGGCCCCTTGAATGGCGGCAATAGCTTTCGGGCTTGCGCCAAGAGGGTTCTCATTCGATGCTAGTTTAACGACTCCGGAAATCCCTAGCTCGCGTTCGGTCTCACTGACGGGCTTTCCTGGGACATAGGGCATAAGGGTTTCATATTCGGGGTTAACTAAGGGAAGCATTTTTTTTACTCCTGGGTCGTCGTGCCAACTTAACCGGCTAATTTCTACGTTCCGCGACCCACCCCTTTGGGGTACGAGCCTAATACTCGTAAGTACTGGCAAATTTCCTCCAGAGACTCAATAGCTGCCGCGATTGTTTCTGTGGATTGGTGCCCCTCTATATCAATAAAAAACAAATAATCCCACGCCCGGCGTTTGGACGGGCGACTTTCTATGCGCGACATATTGATTCCGGCATTGGCGAAGCATGAAAGGGCCCGATAGAGCACCCCAGGCGAGTCCTTAAGTGCGAACATTAAAGACGTTTTATCATTGCCCGTCGGCTCGGCTTCATCCATGCCTATAACCAAAAATCGAGTCATATTGCCATAAACATCCTGCAGGTGGTTGTGCACAATTTGGAGCTCATACAAGGAAGCCGCCAAATCACTAGCGACAGCGGCGGCGGTAATATCCTCGGCCGCCAACTGGGCTGCCCGTGCAGTACTGGACACATCCACCAAAGGAATCCCCGGCAAATTGCGTTCGAGCCAAACTCTACATTGGGCGAGGGCCTGAGAATGACTATAGACCTTGGTTATTCCTGACAGGTTGCCTGATTTGGTTAAAAGATGGTGACTTACATCCAGGAGAACCTCTGCACCTATTCGAAGTTCACTGGCAGTGAAGGAATCGAGCGTATGGTTGACGACTCCCTCGGTAGAATTCTCGATAGGAACGACCCCATAATCGCAACGCCCGCTTTGAACATCGCCGAAAACCTCGGCAATGGTGCGTTGTGGATAGAGTTGAGCGCTCAAGCCGAAATGACGTTTGGTAGCTTCGTGCGTAAAGGTGGCCTCCGGCCCTAAGAATGAAACTTGAAGGGGGCTTTCTAGGGCCAAGCAAGCACTAATAATCTCCTTGTAAATCGACCGGATGCTGCCACCGGGCAAGGGTCCCTGATTCCCCTCAAGCAAGCGGGAGATAACCTGATGCTCACGGCTCGGAACGTAGGCCCGTTGAGCCGCCTGGGCTTTCACTTCTCCAACTTTCTGGGCACATTCGGCGCGCTCGTTTAAGAGTTCGAGGAGTTGGTCATCCAGAAGATCTATCTTCGTTCGCAAGCTAGACAACGTTCCGCCGGTAGAGTGTGGTACCGGTACTTCAAGGCTCGTGTTTGGAGCTTGTTCTTGGTTTTTTTTCATTTGTTTTTGCCCCTCGCCAACTACCCTTCACCTACTACCCGATGCAAAATCAGGCTTTTTGTCAAGGGCTTAGGTTTTGTCCTAGAGGACATAAACCAAATAAACGACCAAATTAGTTAGTTGCCCTAAGTACTTGCCCCCCATCACGCAGGGGCCAAGAACCCCTAAATCATGGGGCTTTGGGTGGCTCGAAGCGCAGGCAGGGCACTGTTATTGAACCCGGAGCTTACCAACCAAATTTTTCCTTAATTTGTGTTAGTACCGAAGTGGTGTTTTGATTTTGAGTTCGGATTATCGGCCAAACTGCCTTTTCCTTTTTGAACCAAGTTCTTTGTCTGCGGGCATAGGTCCATGTGCTTTTTTCTATCTGCGAACGAAGCTCTTCGTCGGTTGTTGGAAAATCCAGCCAGCTAGCAATTTCTCGGTATCCCACCGACTTCATCGGGACTGAATCAGCCGAAACTCCATTTGCTAAGAGGTCTTGTACTTCGCCCACCCAGCCTTTCGCCAGCATATCGTTCAAACGAGTTTGGATTCGCTTGCGAAGAATCTTGGGCTCCCATTGGATAGACGCTACCAGCATGGGCACTTCTTCGGTCTTAAATCCATGCTGCCTGCGGAGTTGGGTTGGCGTTTTACCACTTAGTTCAAAAATCTCGAGCGCTCGGAGCACCCTCCTAGGATTTTGAAGATCAATCAAACCATCTGAAGCAGGATCTACCTCGAGCAAACGTTTTACTAGGGCACCTGGGTGCTCTCGTTCTAGTTGCTCGAATTCACTCCTAAGTTTTTCGTTGGTGCCCGGACTGTCGACGAGCCCCCATCGAAGAATTCTATAGTATAGCCCCGTGCCTCCACAAAGAATGGGCACTTTGCCACGGCTGCGGCAATCGGCGATAGCTTTTAGGGCCATCGAGCGAAATTGATTCGCGTCGAATGCGTCCCACCAGTCGCAGATATCAACTCCGTGATGGGGCACCGCTTTTTGCTCGGAGCTTGTTGGTTTGGCACTGCCAATATCGAACCCCCGGTATACCTGAACGGAGTCGCAACTAATGATTTCCCCACCGAGGTCCGATGCAAGGCTATATGCTATAGAGCTTTTGCCGGAGCCTGTAGGCCCAACCAACGCAAGTATTGGCTTGTCGTTTCTAATCACCATAGTCTTCTATTGTACCGGTAGGGATGAAAGCCAGGGATCGCCTATCGTTAATTTTAACATCCTTCGAATTTGCAGGGCTTTCATCGGCTCCTTAGGCATTATTTACCAGCTTGTCTATTACCCGGACGTTCAAAACACGTAGCGTTAAAGAACATTTTTATTTGGCCCAAAATCAAGATAACCTTGCCATCAATGAAGGCTAGGCTCTCAACCGTTAGGCACGCTTTTGCGGCGGGTATCGTATTACTTGGTTTCGGGTTACTTAGTCTGAGCCATGTACTCCGCCCTTCTGCACCGCCCACACCTGAAGATTGGAAGGCACAAGCCTTTTCTTTCCAAGGCGATGGGCAAAGGGTTCTCCATCTTTCGGGAGATCCTTACGGAATGGGATTGTTACGTGCGAAGCACTGGGGCGGGCTGCTAGCGCAATATGAACACGCCGTTTTAGACCAGCTTTTCGAAATCGCGAAAACACCGTTTTCGGCTCTGGTGCTAGATCAAGCCACACGGGTGCTTCTTTTGGGGCTTGAAAACCACTTAAGCGACACGGAAAAGCTTGAATTGCATGGCCTGGCCACAGGCAGTAGCCATTCCTTTCGGGATTTGGGGAATCGCTATGAACGACTAATGGCTTATCAGGCGCTTGATGATATTTTGCAGCGACACAAAATTGTGAGAATGCGTAGTTCCACACTTGCCCTTAGCTCCAAGCGCGGTGCCCAAGGGCATGCCCTGCTAGCTCGTAACTTCGGCTTCGAAAGCGCAATCACCTCAGATGAGACTCAACTAATCACTGTGGTGCGTCCTAGCACGGGGTTCGGTTTTGTATCCATCGGTTGGGCCGGTCTTTTGGGGGTGGTGTCCGGAATGAATGAACACGGCCTCACCATTACGGTTAATGCGGGAGTCTCAGAGGAAACTCGCCGGATAGGAACCCCCACCGCTTATTTTGTTCGCCGGGCCCTTGAGCAATCACGTACCATTGCCGAGGCCATCTCTATCCTAAGAGCAGCGCGAACATTTTCGACGGAAATCATTTCGGTGATAGACGCTACTGGCCAAATAGCGGTGGCCGAAATTACGCCGGCCCAATTTGTCTTACGCAAGGGAGATCTTCTTGCCTCAACCAACCACCTAGAGCATCCGGCCTTTGCTAATGACACTGTGAACCAAAGGCAAAAGGAGCGAACGTCCACGGCGCAACGCAGAAATCGGCTAGAATCTATAATAAGGGCGTTTCCTCAATCCATAGGGGCTAAAGAACTATTGGCAGCTCTCCGGGACCGACAAGATAGCCAGGGCACCTCTCTGGCGCCGGGGCATCGGCACGCAATCGATGCGATGCGAACCACTCATTCAGCTATTTTCGACGCCACGGGACGCCGGGTTTGGATCGGGCGGGGGCCGCATGCCCTCGGTTCGTACAATGGATACGATGTTCGCAAGTTAATTTACGCAACCACCCCAGAGGAAGTCGCCAAGAGCCGCATTAGCGACCTACAAGCAGACCCCCTTGTTTCTCTAGCCTCCACTATGGAGCGTGCTCGTTTTTTATGGCCGAAAATTCAGGCATTACTTGATGCATCCAATTCCCAGCAGGCTAGGAAAGTACTTAGCAAGACAAGATCTATGGCCGACCATCCGACCACACTTTTCCTTCGAGCTCAATTGGCAGAAATAGAAGGAGAACTCTTTTGGGCTCAGCGCTATTACCGGCAAGCGCTTGAAAGCCCGCCTGAATTCCCTCGAGAGGCCGTTCGAATCAAAGAGGCTCTCCATGCCCTCGGCTTGTGAATGCGAGCCGGCCAAGCGTTAGCTTAGGGGCACCTTTAGGGCTTCTAACTGTTTTTCCGCAGCGGCAGCCCAGCCGCGATTTGCCACTGGGCTCGCGGGACTAGGATGCAATATTCGACCTGTGGCTAGATTCAGTCCCTCAGCTTCAAGTACTTGGTCCGCCCGCTTGTGCGCGTATACTCCGATACCGATAACCATTTTAGGCTCATAGAAGCGAATAAACTTCGCTAGTGCTTTGTCGCAACACCCCACCAAACTTGCGCGCTCCGCAGGCGGTAGCTTGTCTGGTGTTCTATTCCTCCCACTTTGCTCCAGAAAAGCCAACGGACAGTAATTAAGCACCGCAAACCGGCGAAAAAAACGGGCGGGGGTGAGAAAGCGTTCCTTGGCCCATCCCCACAAACGGGCGCCGCTAATTTCCCGCCGGGAGCAGTCAAATCCTTCAATGGGGCGCTTAGGGTGCTCTAGCTTAGGTCGCCGCACCGGCTTTTGAATACCCATCCAATCCCGAACGGCCTCAATTTCGCCAAAAGGAACCCCCGTCTGAACCATGCCAAAAGGTCCAGGGTTCATCCCCAAAAGTACATAGTCTACCTTGTTGCTGCCGTATCGTTCGAGATATTCCGTGTGAGATGCTTTAGCGTAAATCAAGGGATTGTAAACATGGGTAACCGGCTCAGCAAAACTCAGTTTTCGTAGATCTTTTACCAGAGCCTCGGTGATCTTGGATGGTTCCATTGTTTTCTCTTACCCTTTAGCAAGCTCTTTGTAGTGCTTTTTTGTATGACCTTGCCGAGCAGATACAAAGGAACACTAACCAACGCAAGGCTTTGAGTTTTGTGAATAGAAGCTATATTACTTATTGGCTTTAACCATAGCTGGGCTTGATTCGCCTTTGTCGTTTGTCATCTTTGCACCCGTCAATTTAGCACTTGCGACTCGCTCTCCGTCCACCCAGGCTTCTCCTTTTGCTGAGATCAGCCCCATTCGTTGAGCCATGAAATCTACGCAAAATTCTACCTTGTCACCGGGGCGAACCGGCTTTCGGAACCTAGCCTGATCTACTCCTGTTAAGTAGACCGCTTGGGTTCCTTTTTGAGTCATTACCAAATAAGCAAAGGTTTGAGCCATGGCTTCCACCAGCAAAACTCCCGGTACAATCGGATTTCCTGGGAAATGGCCTTCAAAATAATATTCATCAGAACGAAACGTGCGAGTTGCTCGAACGCGAGTTTCCGAGCATTCCAAGACTTCATCCACCAATAAGAACGGAGGCCGGTGGGGCAATACGTTGATGGGTGGCTTAAACGTGGGCATTAACTTCATCCTCAATATGCAGCACTATAAATACGATGACGCTTTACACAGTTGACATTCCAAATGGATACGAATCATTCTTGCAGGCCAAACAACCCGTACTTTTTTGCAAGAATAAATCACGTCTCAGGGATTTATCGTCTCAGTGAAAACCACTCATTGTGATTATTGCACAAAAGATGCGCAACAACGCAAGTACGAGCTCAGGTTTTGGTCCATTTGAAAGGCATTGAGCCAGTGTAGTTTCCTAGGAACTCGACGGAACTCTAAGTGTAAAGGCCGCCATTGACCCCCAGAACTTGGCCCGTAATATATCCGGCCGACTCCGATGCCAAAAATGCGACGGCGTGCGCTATGTCTTCGGGGCGTCCGGGCCGCTTCATTGGAATAGCTGAAATGATATCTTCCATTGGAAGATCTTTGACCATATCCGTTTCAATGAAGCCCGGCGCAATGGCATTGACGGTAATGTTGCGGGGGGCCACTTCCAGAGCTAGCGCTTTCGTCGCCCCAATCAGACCAGCCTTGCTCGC
>CAXGXL010000055.1:0-11636 GCA_964013555.1 uncultured bacterium | reverse complement strand
GGGAACAACTTTTATGGCAGACACAGCAGGAAGTGCCTCACGGTGTTGCTGTGATAATCGAACAATTTGAGGACCAACGCGAAGCTGACGGTGGTTTGGTGCGAGTGGAAGGCCGAATTTTTGTTGATCGCGAGTCGCAAAAAGGGATTGTGGTAGGCAAACAAGGCGCTCGAATTAAGGCGATTAGTGAAAAAGCCCGAATAGCGATGGAAGAGGTGCTTCAGGCCAAGGTGTACTTAAGGATGCAAGTGGCTGTTGATAAACAATGGACCCGACGCCCTGATGCTATCTCTCGTTACGGGATTGGCGAGGCAAGTGAATGATGCGAATGACCCCTCCTTTAGTAGCTTTGATTGGAAGACCCAATGTTGGCAAATCGACCCTTTTTAATCGGATCATGGGGCGGCGTGCAGCTTTGGTCATGGACCGGCCGGGAGTGACCAGAGATCGAATTTTTGGGGAGGCTAGCATTGAGGGAAAGCGGATTAGAGTGGTGGATACTGGTGGTATCGAGTTCAACTCTACTGATGTATTTCTGGAGAATATGAGAGAGCAAACACGCTTGGCAATTGAGGAAGCTGATTTGATTGTGTTTCTCCTAGATGGTGCGGCCGGAGTTCAGCCCGCGGATCACGAGGTCGCACAAATGGTGCGCCGGGCAGGGAAAGAGGTCATTGGCGTGGTTAACAAACTCGATGTTCCCGCCCATGATATGTCGCTAAATGAGTTTTACGAGTTGGGTATTGATTCGTTGTTTGGAGTTAGTGCCGAGCATGGTCGGGGCTTCGGTGAGTTGTTGGAGTGCATTGCGGACCGAGTTGAGGCTCCTACCGACGAGGAATACGAGGGCAATTTTTCTCCAATTGCGGTGAGTGATGAACCCGTTCCGGAAGGCTCGAAGGTTAAAATAGAGTGGAAGGGGGAGCCTATTCGGGTCGCTGTTATTGGGCGGCCTAATGCGGGCAAATCCTCTCTTATCAATCGGCTGCTGGGCGAAGAGAGACTTCTTGCAACCCCGGTGGCTGGTACCACCCGCGACCCTGTGGATACGGAATTAACTCACGATGAGCAGGACTATGTTTTCGTTGATACGGCAGGGATGCGAAGAAAACGTTCCATTGGGGACAAACTGGAGCATTTTTCAGTAGTAGCGGCGGTTCGAAGCCTAGAGACGGCAGATGTTGCTTTGATGGTACTTGATGCCGGGGAAGTTCCGGCTGAGCAAGACGCGAAAATTGCAGCGTTGGCACATGAACGTGGCAAGGGGATTGTACTTGTCGCGAACAAATGGGACTTGGTCGAAGATCAGGACGCCGGTAGTCGATACATGGAGCGATTAGAGAGGAAGTTGTCCTTTCTTGATTATGCTCCAATGGTTCGGATTTCTGCGAAGACGGGCAGAAGCGTGCACAAGCTTTTCCGGCAAATCGTGCAAGTTCAAGTAGAGCGCCATAAGCGGGTGGGCACTTCTGAACTCAACCGTTATTTTAGGGATGTTGTGGATTCGCTGCAGCCTCCAGCCAAAGGAAATGCGAGACCGCGCCTTTATTATGTTAGCCAACCGATGGTTCGTCCCCCTACTTTTGTTTTTATGGCGAAAAGACCTGATTTGATTAGGGATTCCTATAAACGGTATCTCTTAAATGCTCTTCGTGACCGCTATGGCTTTCACGGAACGCCCTTGTGGCTCAAGTTTCGGGAACATAGCAAGTCGCGTCCGGGGTACGGCGGCTTGAAGGCCGCTGAGGATTGATTAACCACCGAAGCTGCTTGAAAAAACGACTTAGCTTTCGCCCGGTTGTGGTGGCTCAAGTTTTTTGGGAATAGCAAGTTAGGTTCGGGGTACGGCGGCTTGAAGGCCGCCGAGGATTGATTAACCGCCGAAGAGTCGCTTGAAAAAACGACTTATTTTGTTACCACTTGGTGCAGGAGGAGTTGGCACTGGCGCGGGACTAGTACGCGGTGCTGAGGTTGCCTTATCCCCAGTCCTTTTGGTACGACGGCGCCCGTTCGACCGTTCTGAGCCGGTCGCAGCCTTAGCGGCAGTCGCTTGGGAGGCTCCATCCCGACCTCGCCGATTGCGTCCTCCGCGTCGGCCTCGTCTATTTCGCCGGTTGCCCGTTGGTTCTGCCTGGTCTTCGGTCTCCTCCCCACTCTCTTTGAAATAACCGAGGCGTTCGGGTTTGATGATCTTGTAGCTTGGTAACTCAAAAGACATCTTAGCTTTCTTGGCCTGCCCGTCTTCGCCGGATTTGGCGTCTTTTTTGAGTGTAGCCGGGTCAATCTCGTTACCGTCTTCGTCAAAAATTGGAGCAGGTCCAAAATTGGGTGCTTCGGGTTCAATCGCTACTGCATCCGGATTAGTTTCGAAGGTGAAATCATCTTGGCCGGATTGAAGAGAATGTTCGATTAATATTTCAATTCTAATGGCGTATTGAGATTCTATCGCCTGAACTGCCGGCCACATGATAGTGCGAAGCAGGTTTGCAGCCTCTGGTTCCACTTTGACCTTGGCCGAAAGGAGATCGCCCCGGGAAGCACGGTCCCTGAGTCGGCGAAGCGTGGCGATAGCATGCGCTTCGGGATTTAGGATATGGCCTGTGCCATTACAAATATCGCATGAGGTGAACATACTCGATTGAACCGAGGTTCGGATTCGCTGGCGGGTTAACTCCAGGGTTCCGTTTCTGGAAATACGCCCGACTTTAATACGAGCTTTGTCGGCTTTGACCGCATCTCGCAGTACTTTTTCGACTCGCTGTTGATTCTTGCGTTGCGCCATATCGATAAAGTCGACCACCACAATTCCACCGAGATCTCGGAGCCTTAGCTGTCGGGCCACTTCACGAGCAGCGTCCATATTGGTTTGGGTGGCTGTTTCTTCGTGGCTGGTAGACTTTTGTTTACCTGAATTGACGTCAATGGAAACAAGCGCCTCCGTAGGCTCTATGACTAGGGAGCTACCGGCGGAGAGAGTCACCTTTGGCTGATAGATGGTTTCCAGCTGTTGTTCAATTCCATAGTGATGGAAAATGGGGCGGCGCTCAACATACCGAGTTAACACGCTTTTCTGATTGGGCATCACCAAATTCATATATTCGGCGGCACGGTCATAAGCGTCATCATTATCGACAACAATTTCGTCGATATCGCTGGTGAAATAGTCTCGAAGCGCCCGAATGACGACATCTTGTTCTTTAAAAATGAGGGAGGGAGCTTTGGCCTTATTGCTTTCTTTTTGAATGTTCTCCCAAAGCCGCAGTAAAACCGCTAGGTCGCGATTTAACTCTTGCTTAGTCCGATCTTTACCCGCGGTTCTAACTATAACTCCCATGCCTTGTGGTACATTGAGTTTCTCGGCGGCTTCCTTAATCTTTTTGCGCTCGTCTTCGTTTTGAATTTTACGTGAGATCCCCTGACGAGAGGAGTCGGGAATGAGAACCACATAACGACCCGCTAATGAAAGGTGAGTTGTGAGTACTGCACCTTTGGCACCAACTTCGTCTTTGTTGATTTGAACTAGAAGATCTTGCTTCGGCTTGAGGAGATCTTCAATGGGATGATGTTTAGCGGGATCAAGGTCCTTTTTGAACGATAACTTCGGGTCCACATCGCTTGCAGTTAGAAAGCCTTGCTTATCAGCTCCATAATTAATGAAGGCTGCATTGAGCGAGGGCTCCACCGCAACCACTTTAGCTTTATATATATTTCCTTTGTTTTTCTCAGAACCTTTGGATTCTATATCAAAATCGGCAAGTGCCGTTCCTTCCAAAATCGCGATTCGAACCTCTTCCTGGTCGTTCGCATTGATTATCATTTTTCGCATTGTGCAAGATACCTGAATTCGCTAGGGCTGCGTCGAGCTGCGCGCCAAAGCAAGTGAGAAAGAATACGCCACACGCGGAACCATAAGATTTGGATGAGATTGTATCGTTATTCCACATAAGTGCTTTTTTCAGAGGATAGACCTCTTTGCTTGAGAAACACAGTTGCTCTCGTGACGTCCCAATAGGACTCGTGCCCTATCGGATTTAGTTAAAGTCAATGCCGTCCCATGGGGCGCCAGGCAGGATAGAGTGTACGGCCGGCGCTGATTGGGTCTGGGTATTTGCCCAGGGCGTTAGGTAATTACCCCTAAGTGTACTCGAGTACAAGGATTGTAAGTAGTTTTTTGGAAGGTATTTTTGCGCTAGAGTGGGGGCCAGGGGATGGTTTTTTGCTTGAAGCGGGGCACTGGTTGTGCCATTCAAGCCTCTAGGCACACTGGTCCCCATGGTGCCCTATATGCGGGAACGTATTAGATAAAGCGCTGGGGCGAGAGCGAAAAAAGAACGCAAACTCAAAGACTTGAGGCAAGAATGGCAAAAAAGAAGAAGGTCAGTCGAAAAGAACTGCTGCGAGAAGATGATGCATTTATCCAAGCGGCGAGCTCGAGCGCGGAATGGCTTAAAGAAAATAGGGCCGCGGTGATGGCCGCAGGAATAGCGACTGTTGTTGCAATTCTGGGTATCTGGATTGGTTTGCTTTATGTAGAGGACCGAGATCTGGAGGCTTCTCAGAACCTTGCGGCTGCACTGGCGGTTTTTGATGGGGAGGTAGTAGAAGAGGGGGCTGACCCGTCGGCGACGCCGCCAACGTTTGCGAGCGAAAAAGCGAAATGGGCAGCGGCCAAGACTGCATTTGAAGAACTGGCAACTAGCAGTGGGAAGCTCTCACCCATCGGGTTTTTTTATCTTGCTGATATTGCAGAAAAAAGTGGTGACCTTGTCGCTGCTCAAGAGGGTTTTGCCGAGGCGATTGAAGTGTTGGCCCCAGGAGATACCCTCTATTTTCTTGCTGTTGAGCGACTAGCTTATTTGCAAGAGCGCTCGGGGAAGTCGGCCGATGCTCTCGCAACGTTGGAAAAGATTAAGTCGAAAGACGGATTTTATTCGGATTACACCAGTTTTCATAGGGCGCGCATTCATTTGGCAAATGGTGAAAAGGACAAAGCTCGGACGATTTTGGAGAGAGTTCAATCTGACTTTCCTGAGTCATCTCTGAAAGACGACATTAAGGAACGCTTAGCCGTGCTCGTTGAAGGTACTAAGGCCGAAGCACCCAGCGAATGAAAACTGCTCTTTTTCTTCTACTCGTTAGTTGGCCAGCTTTCGTTTTGGGGGCCGGCTTCGGGCCTTTAGCCGAAAGAGGACGGCCTGTAGCGGTCGACGTGCAAAGCCAGCATGTCTTTCAAATGAAATGGCGTCAGCCAGTTGTCCGAGTAGGGGCGTTTCGTGGTGTGGTCGAATCATTGGGTACCCCCGCAGCGATTCCTGGCGCTCAGCAGATTGTGGTGGCAACTGGTGAGGGAGAAGTTCGTTCTTATTCTATGACCGATGGGGAACTTCAATGGCGGATGCAATTTGATACTGATTTTGAAACCACAGTGGTGCCATTTTCTTCATCCAAAGATCTGCCCTGGGGGCTTGTTGTCGATAGGAAGGGCTTGGCTCGAGCCCTTGACCTGAGAACGGGGAGCATTGTTTGGACCGCGGATCTTAAGGGCGATTGTCGTTCACCGGTGGCGATTCATGGAAAACGCATCATTGCAACTACAGCCAATAATAAGGTCGTCGCTCTTGATAAAGATACCGGGGAAGTGCTGTGGAGTAAGGGAAGGGCGAAACCGGCGGGTTTGACTATCATGGGGCATGGTAGCCCAGTGGTGAGTAATAAAACCGTATTCGCTGGATTTTCTGATGGCTATCTGGAGGCCTTTGCAATCGAGACGGGAAAAAAACTTTGGCAGCGCCCATTGTCATTGAGGGATGCCGAGTTTCGAGATGCCAATGCAACACCGGTTGTTCACAAGGGCGTTCTCTACGCGGCCTCTTATTCCGATGGCATCCTAGCGATGGATCCTAAAACAGGAAAGGTCCTGTGGCAGATACCAGCGCCATCCGTTACCAGCTTAGCTGCTGGTAGCGACCGACTTTTTGCTGCTAGTGCTGACGGATATATATGGGGACTTCGGGCTAGTGATGGAGAACTTCTGTTTAGGACTCAGCTTGAAGCTGGGCCTGCCTTGGGACTCCGATACACAAAAGGGTATTTGGTGCTTTCGGGGGGAGTTTCGGGGTTGGTGGTTTTGAGCTCGGCCAATGGCGCACCGCTGCAAGCGACCAGTTTGGGATCGCGAGCCGCTAGTGCTCCAGCCGTAAGTGGCCAGGAAATAGCGCTTCTTAGTGCAGAGGGGTATCTATACTCTTTTTCTTCGGAGAGACCGCGATAGGTTTTTCGCGTTTTTCATGCAGCCTCGCTTGAATCGCTCAAGGACTAGGTACTAACCTACCACTGGTTTATTCTGGGGCATTTATCTAGGATGGTCCAATGTGTTGTGGAGACAACCGAGAGGGGAGCGCTTTGTTCGGACAAGGGCTATCTCTCTAGGCGAGGAGGAAAGACAAGAATGGCAGATAAGACAATTACGGTAGTCAGTGCGGTCATTCAGCGCGAGGGAAAGTACTTAATAACGCAACGCATGGAGAAGGCGATTTTGCCGCTCTTGTGGGAGTTTCCAGGAGGAAAGGTGGAAGAAGGAGAGCAGCCAGAAGCTGCTTTGGTTCGTGAGTTGAAGTATCGTCTCGATGTAGAGGTTGCGGTTGGAGAGAAAATTTCTGAGACCGTTCAAGATTACGGGGACTATTCAGTTCAATTGCATCTTTTTGCCTGTGATATTGGGTCGCAGCAACCGGTGGCATTGACCGTAAAGGATTTGTGTTGGGTGGAGTCTACTGAATTTTCCTCTTATGAGTTCCCGCCTGCGGACAAAGAGTCAATGGACCAGCTGCTCTTTGGGTAATGCAATTTTTTGCTTAATGTTAAAGGTGCTTCACGATCAGGTTGGACTTAATTCAGTTGCACTCTCTTTCCGTTGGAGGGAGTCAGGTGTGAAGGTCTAAGACTAGAATTTCAAATTGAATCGAAGATCCACACCGGGCTGAATTTTTCTATTTCGGGCTCTCGTCAAATACATCCACATAGTGAAAATCTTCTTCTAGAGGTAAATCTCGGTGCGGTGCACTCGGGTGGTGGACAGCCACTTGGGAATTGAGAATGGGAAGCTTTGGATGGGGTTTCATTTCTGCGACGACTCTCGGTGCGATGGAGTAGCTACAGCCAGGTAATAACTTGGGTTCATGGTAGAACGGGATCAGTGGGTAATTCCTACAAAGCAGAGGCCTAAAATGATAGATGCTGCACCGTCCATCTGATTGCAAATAACCACATTGAAAAAGGACGCTTCCATCTTCCGTTGTGGCTCTCACGGAGAATCGGTGTGCGATTTTGTGGTATTGGGTGTAAATGCGCATCAAGAAGCTACGCCGGATCCAAGCGGGGGGCGAGCCGAGTATCGAGGTACAGCAGTCGCCACACTCTTGACAGCTCCCGAGTAATACGAATTTTGGGGGTACTGCGGCCTGAATTAACCGAAGCGATAGAATTTCGAGTAAAGTGAAGAAAAGTATCGGTATCTTTAGGCATTTTCGAGTGAATCGCCCGAGGGTCAGGCATTCGTAGAGCGCGAGTGAGGCGAGAACAAGAGCGAAATACGCCGTAAGCCACGTTGTGATTTCTGGCTGGTCCATGGATAGTAATTTGACAGAAATGGCGCCGTTGGGCCAGGGGGCAATGACTTGGTTTGTGGGTAACTGGGCAATTCGATAGACTTAAAACGGGGATGAGTAGGACCGGGCTTATTAGGAAGGGAAGGGCTGCATGGCTTCTATCTTAGTGGTAGACGATAGCCCGATTGTTAGAACACTCGTAGCGATGTCACTTAGTGAAGAAGGGCACGAGGTTGTTGAGGCAGTCGATGGCCAAGAATTTTTGGATATTACTGCGGGGCAGGATTTTGATGCTATTTTGTTGGATATCCTGATGCCCAACAAAAGCGGCGTTTTAGCGCTTCGAGAATTTCGAGAACGAGGGGGCAGTACACCTGTCTTGATTATCTCGTCCAAGACCGAAGCTTCCTTGGTTGATGCATTTGCGGGATGCGAGACCAGCGGACATCTTTTGAAGCCTCTTACGCCTCAGGTATTAGTAGACTCAATAGACGGTTTACTTGAGTAACTACTGTTTTTCAGCCAGCGGGCTTGTAGGCCCCTCCACCGGGGGTTTCGACTATTATCTGGTCTTTCGGCTGAACCACTACGGTTGTTTTTGCCGGCAAGATCTCTTTGGGCTGGTTCTTGCGTTTTAGCCAATTCAAACCACGTTGGCCTTCGGAGCCACCGTTCATACCGTAGGGTGCTGTTTCACGGCGTTCGCTGATGATGGTAACTTCCGCGGGAGACAAAAATTCGTACTTTCGTCTAATGCCTCGGCCGCCGCGATATTCGGATGGGTTGCTTTTGTCTGGCGTTCGCAGCTCGTAACACAGAATCCTAACTGGGAATTCTCTCTCTAACTGCTCAATAGGTGTATTGAGTGTGTTCGTCATGTGTGTGTGGACTCCATCGGCGCCGGGTCCTTCTGAGCTGGCTCCCGCTCCGCACGCAAGCGTTTCGTAATGAATAAAGGGACTCCCGTCGGTGCGGGTGCCCCCAAAGAGAATATTGTTCATGCTGCCGCCAGAGGCTGCGGGTATTCGGTTAGGCCATGCTTGTGCTAACGCGCCAAAGAGCACATCAACAAGGCGTTGGGAGGTTTCCACATTACCTGCTGAAACGGCCGACGGATACGTAGCGTCGCAAATAGTTCCAGGTTTAGTTAGAATGGTTATGGGGCGGAGCATGCCCGAGTTAGCTGGAACGTCTTTTTTAGCGATACATTGAAAAACATAGAAAACCGCAGCAACGGTAATTGCGCGTACGGCGTTGAGGGGGGAAGAGAGAGCTTTTGGGGCTCGGGTGAAATCTACGGTGGCTAAGTCTCCTGCGATAGTTATGGTGACCGGAATTGGGATTCTGGCACCGGAGGGACCCTGGTGTATGCTGTCGCAAAAAGAGAAACTTCCATCGGGAATGTTCTTTATTACAGCACGCATTTTGGTTTCAGCATAGTCGAGTAGAGAGTTGTTTAACCTCTTCAATCTGGCGGTTGGGATAGTTGCGCATAGGTCGAGAACTCGTCGGTGGCCGAAAGAATTGGCTGCTTCTTGAGCACGTAGGTCGCCTAATCGCTCTTTGGGAGTTCGTGAGGCGGCAGAAAATTCAGAGCGGACCTTCTCGGTCAAAAACGTGGGGGGGAGGCGAATTCCTTCGTCGTGGATGGATAGTTTTCTTGGGTTTCCATCTCGGTCGATGGGGGCCGGAATACTGCCGGGGCTGATGCCGCCAATGTCAGCATGATGAGCACGGTTGGCTACAAAGAAAGTTGGTTCGTCGGACTCTATTCGGTCGAACACAGGAAAGATTACTGTTACGTCCGGAAGATGGGTGCCGCCCGCGAATGGGTCGTTCAGTAGTATGGATTGGTTTGGTCTAATCGGAAGTGCTTCTCGCGCGGCTGCAATACTTAGTGGTTGGGACCCTAGGTGCACCGGGATGTGGGCAGCGTGTGCGAGCATATCTCCTGAAGAACTAAATAGTGCGCAGGAGTAATCTTGACGTTCCTTGATATTGGCTGAAAAAGCTGCGCGTTTGAGGACTGCTCCCATTTCTTCCGCGATGGCCGCAAGTCTTTGTCTATGAATTTCTAGACCGAGCGCAATTTGTTTTTTGGGACTTCGTAAGTGGCGACCGTTGGGATTGTTCTCACGTCGGCACAAGAGGTCACCCGTGACGAGTTTGGTGGCATTCCAGCCTTCGGGCAGCCAGAGGGTAGAGCCATAGAACCCAAGAGACCGCGGACCTTTTAGAGGATTTGCCGTTGTCTCTGTGCTCCCTAAACGGGGGGCGTCTTTTGTTGTTGTCGGTTGGAAGCTGGCAAAAATACGGATCGCCACGAGTGTTAGGGAGTGACATCTGTCGAGGCTATAATCAAAAAGTAGCTTGTGGCGTTTTTCGAATGCGTGACGCAGCTGCTGGCTTAATGTCGATCCTTTTTGCGAATTTGCTTGAATAAGTTCGGCCTCAGAAACCGTTATGTGGGAGGTTTGTCCTTCGTATTTTATGTCGAAATAGCGTGCGATTTCGAATTGAGACGGATCTTGGAGTGGGAACTCGGTGAGGACTTTTTTCGTAGCAGAGTTCGTGGCCGAATCTAGAACTGACTCTATTTGCGTGTCCCACTTTGCTTCTTTTATAAAAAGGGTAGAGGTGTGGTGGGATTGCAATGGTGCTTGAAGCATTCCTTCTGCCGAGAAGAGGCCCGATTCGGCAGGAAATAGAACGTCTCTACATCCCATCTCATCAGCGACCTCGCACGCATGAAGACCTCCTGCACCACCGAAGGCAACCAAGGTAAGAACTCGCGGATCTATTCCGTCGTCTAGGGATGTTTGTTTGCAAACCCGTGCCATGGTGGCATTTGCTATGTCTATAATTGCGGTTGCGGTTTCTTCGATTGAGCAAGAAAGTTCTTTTGCTAAGGGTTCTATTGCTTTTCGTGCCGCGTCTACATTTAGTGATAGTGAGCCGCCAAGCAGCGATTCTATGCGTTGAAGAACTACATGGGCATCAGTGACCGTGGGGATGGAACAATTATCTTGTTTACCGTAACATGCCGGACCCGGAATGGCGCCAGCCGAGTGGGGGCCAACTCGCAGGACGCCACCGTCGTCGATAAAAGCAATGGACCCACCGCCAGAGCCAATGGTGTTGATTCGCAGCAGGGGAGTTCGTAGACGGATATCCCCTACAGCTCCATCGTCGGCCGGGCGGAGGTCGTGGTCAATGACCGCGATATCGGTAGAGGTTCCGCCCATATCAAACGAAAGAAGTTGGCTACGCTGTGCCCGCTCTCCTATAGCTTTTGCAGCGATTAATCCTCCGGCCGGTCCGGAGAGGGCAGTCAGGATAGGGGCTTCTCGGGTGGTTTCGGGAGTTAAGCAGCCGCCGGCAGACCCCATGATGAATAGTTCTCGAGCTGGTTTTGTCGCTTGAAGTCGTTGGAGGTAACCAGCGGTTTTGGGGGCGATATAGGAATTGGCAACGGTGGTTTGTGTGCGTTCATACTCGCGGGCTAATGGCACTAAAGTACTTGAGAGGGTGATGGGTAGGTTGGGGAAGATGGCTTGAAGGGCGATTCCCAATTTTCGCTCATGGATGGGGTTTGCATAGGAGTGCAGTAATGAAATAGCGATGGCTTCGGCTTTTTGGAGTGCATCTCGGTGGCCGTCGATCCACGTTTCCAGGTGGGGTAGCGGTTCGATTTCTTCGCCAGCGGGGTCGATGCGCCCGCTGATTCCAAAGGTACGGGTTTGCGGGACTAGAGGAGGCGGCAACACGGGATGCAAAGCGTAGAGCTCTGGTCGATTTTGACGACGTAAAAATAGGATATCCTCGAAACCGGCGTTGGTTATCAAAAGGACTTTTGCGCCTCGGCGCTCTAGTAAAGCGTTGGTCCCTACGGTGGTGCCATGAACCACCGTCGTCGGTCGGATTTGATGGGTTTCGAAGAGTTCCTTTAGGCCGGTCAGTATGGCTTGTTCGGGGCTGTCAGGGGTGGACGGGACCTTGATGTGTATGGTGCCTCGTTTCCCTTCGGCG
>CAXGXL010000054.1:0-11636 GCA_964013555.1 uncultured bacterium | reverse complement strand
GGCTTGACAATATATTCTAAGGCAATCAACAAATTTGCTAAATCACCGGCGTAGGACACGTGATTGTGCCCATGTACCGAAATACTCTCACTGAGTGCTTCAGCTGTGATCCCCTCTATCGGTTCTTCACTCGCCTCATAAATGTCAGATACAAGCAAGATATCGGATGCGTTAAAAGATGTGACAAAATCCTCAAGGAGGTCACGAGTTCGCGTATAGCGATGAGGCTGAAACGCTACGACGACACGTCGCTGAAAATAATCCCGAGCTGCCTGAAGCGTTGCACGAATCTCAGTTGGGTGGTGACCATAATCGTCGACGATCAAGATATCATTGTATTTTCCCTTAATTTCAAATCGACGACCTACCCCTTCAAACTCCCGCAGAGCCTTGGCAATCGTATCGAAAGGCACACCCACCTCATCCGCAACGACAATAGCGGCTAGAGCATTTTCGACATTGTGGCGCCCCACCATATTGAGTTCAATTTCACCAAGCGGAGAATCATGCTTGCATACGGTAAATTTTAAGGACCCATCGGTCGCACTCAAATCAGAAGCTCTGTAGTCGGCTTGACGTGAAAAGCCATAGGTCACGTAGCGTTTATCTAAGCGAGGCAGTACAGACTGTACGGTTGGATGGTCTAAACACATCACCGCACACCCATAAAAGGGAACCTTATTCACAAAGTTCACAAAAGCCTCTACAATTTCATCGAGTCCTCCAGACCAATGGTCCAAGTGCTCCTCATCAATATTCGTCACCACTGCAATCGTAGGGATTAGGTTAAGGAAAGAGCCGTCGCTTTCATCGGCCTCGGCAACCAAATACTCCCCCTCCCCTAAGCGGGCATTAGAAGAGAGAGACTTAACGCGTCCCCCAACCACAATAGTAGGATCGATACCGCCTTCTGCTAGAATCGTCCCAATGAGCGACGTCGTAGTGGTCTTTCCATGAGTTCCTGCGACTGCTACCCCGTATTTCATGCGCATAAGCTCGGCTAACATCTCCGCTCGACGAATAATCGGAATTCCCTGACGCCTAGCTTCAACAACCTCGGGATTATCTGAGCTAATCGCGGTCGAAACAACCACCACATCCGCCTCCGACACATTGGCTTCGTTATGCCCTATAAACAATAGAGCACCCAATTGACGTAGGCGCTTGGTTAGAGCAGATTCATTAAGGTCTGAGCCACGAACATCATAACCAAGATTGAGAAGAACCTCCGCTATTCCGCTCATCCCAATTCCGCCGATACCCACGAAATGAAGGCGATGCGCTCTACCTCTAAACATTCACCATCTCCGTTTCAATCGCATCAACGATACTTCGCAAAGCGTCAGGCTTTCCCATTATTTTCGAATTGCTCGCCATCATGCTCAAACGTTTGGGATCTTCGAGCAAATTGTTTAACAGATCATGCAAACTCTCGTGATCCAAAGTAGCTTGAGGCAGTTGAATTCCACCGCCGCCCGCTTCAACCGCTTTTGCATTCTCACTCTGATGGTCATCTACTGCATACGGAAATGGCACCATCAAAAGTGGCCTTCCACACACGGTGGCCTCCGCAATCGTCGTCGCCCCTGCCCGGGACAAAATCAGATCTGCTTTCTCATAGGCTGACTTCATATCATCAATAAAAGGCAATACAGTAACACCGGACAACCCAGCGTCCTCATAGGCTCTCTTAACTCTTTCAAAATCTGCTTGACCCGTTTGATGAGTAATTTGAATTTGAGTTTGCTCACGAACCAAAAGCGGTGCTAACTCCATCATTACTTCATTCAATGCTCGTGCCCCCTGGGAGCCACCAAACACCAATAACTCCAACGGAGATTTCGGGTTGTAGCTTTTTTCTCTAACCGACAATAAATCCGGGCGAACAGGGTTACCTAAAACACGAACTTTGTCCGAATTCCCTCTTTCAATCGGTAAAGAAGCCATAATTCGGGTGGCAAGTTTACCTAAGAGTCGATTCGTAGTTCCCATCAAGGCATTTTGCTCCAACACAATGCAAGGTACCCCCAACAGCCACGCCGCAAGCACGCCAGGGCCAGCTGCATATCCGCCGCAACTAATTGCCACTTGAGGACGAAAACGCCCCACTATGAAGATTGCTTTTAGAAGAGAAATTGGGAGACGGATCAAACCAACGAAAATTCTTGCCACACCAAGTCCCCGAAGTCCTGATACCGGCAGAAGCTTGAGCTCAAAACCGGCCCTAGGAACCGCACGAACCTCTAGGCCTCTCGGCGAGCCTAGAAAAAGAATACGCGAGTTGGAATCACGTCGTCGAATCTCTTGGGCTAGCGCAATCCCCGGAAAGAGGTGCCCACCAGTTCCACCGCCTGCAATTAATACGTCCATCGCTACGTTTGCTCCGCTTCTGGCTGGAGAGATTTTCCATCGCGGTAAATTCTCATTAAAAAACCTAGAGCCAAGAGTGTCGTTACCAAGTTGGAACCACCCGAACTAATTAAAGGAAGAGGCAAACCCTTCGTTGGTAAAAGACCTGTAGCGACCGCACAATTAAACAAAGCCGGAACTGCGATCAAAGCCGTCAACCCCATAGCTAAGTACGCATCAAATGAATCTGCCGCTCCAAGTGCAATGGAAACCCCTCTCCAAACGACAATGCAAAAAAGCGAAAGTAAAATACACACGCCGACAAAGCCTAATTCTTCGGCCAAAATCGCGAAAATAAAATCCGTATGCCCTTCGGGAAGAAAAAAGAGACGCTTCTTTCCCTCTCCAAGCCCTACACCACCTATTCCACCTGAGCCAATCGCTATTAGGGCCTCGGTTATTTGATAACCAATCGAGGAACGATATGCCCAAGGATCAATATAGCCAAGAATTCTCCGCAATCGAAACGGAGTACTAATTACAAAATGGTAAAACACCGGCAAAGCAGCTAAACCAAAAAGTAATATAGTACGCACTCTTAAACCCGCCACAAAAATCATGGCCATTAAAATTAACTCGATAACCAAAGCGGTTCCCAGATCAGGCTCAACCAAAATCAAAGCCACGGGAATTTGAGCGATAGCCACAGGGATCAAAAGTGAAGAAAAATTCTTCGTTTGCAGTCGGTCGCGCCTTGCTAACAACGAAGCCATAAGTACTATCACGGCCAACTTCGCCAATTCACTTGGCTGAAAACGAGCAACTCCTAGATTTAACCATCGACGTGCACCACCTACCTTAATCCCGATCCCAGGAATCAAAACAAGAGCACACAAAATCACAGTTGCAATAATAATCCATCCAGCTTTCCGTCTAAGGGTCTCTCGTGGACAAAAACTCCCAAACCAAAACGCTACGCCACCAAGACAACACCAAATCAACTGACGAGAAATAAAATACTCTGAGTCACCGTAAAGACGAGCTGCGTAAACAGAGCTGCTACTATACACCATGACCAAACCGATGCTAATCAAGGCAAATGCCGCAAGAGCCAAACCACGGTCGTAGACCCAATTAGAAGTCAACGTTGCGTCGTTTGACTCGCTGGTAGTCTCTTGCGATGCTCCGCTAGCTTTGGACATTTCTAAAGAACCTCACTCAAAGAAGACTTCACAAGTTTTTTGAAAGCAAGACCGCGCTCAACATAAGAAGAGAATTGGTCGAAACTTGAACAAGCGGGCGCCAATAGAACCACGTCACCAGGAAGGGCGAGAAACGAAGCCTCCCGAAAGGCCTCCTCCAACGAGACTCGCCGACTCACACCGGCACCAATATTCTCTTTGTGCTCGTAAAAGACATCCGCAATTTCATCCCGGGATTCTCCAAATGCCACCACATGCCTTACCCTATCCACACTCGCAGCGAGAATATCGGAATAGCCAGCTCCTTTTCCTCGTCCGCCCGCCAAGAGGATAATGGGCCGCTCGATGGCTCGAATTGCTACCGCCGCAGCACTGTCATTGGTCGCTTTTGAATCATTGACGTACCGAACACCGTTATCGTTGGCCACCAGTTCCAAGCGGTGTTCCAATCCATCAAATGTTCTGTAGCCTAAAAGAACTTTCTTCCAGTCTTGGTCAGCATTAAGCCCGAGAGCATCGGAAGCCAAGAAAGCCGCAAGAGCATTTTGTCGATTGTGCTCTCCCCAAAGCCTTGGATGGGATAATTCAATGTCAGGATACGAGGCAAATTTCCCAGAACCCTTTAGCGTGTCGCCCTCAAGGTAAACTCCATCCATACCCGTGAGGGTGGACTGAGTTGAAAACCACCAAACTGAGGCTTTCGTTACCGAAACCATTTCCCGCACACACTCATCGTCGTAGTTTAAGATGGCTGTATCCGCTTGGGTTAAGTTCTCGATTAAGCGCCTCTTGGTTCGTGCGTAGTCCTCGTGATGGTCGTAGCGCTCCGTGTGATCTGGGGTTACATTCAATACAATCCCAACTTGAGGAACAAACCTATAGGCCGTTTCGAGTTGATAACTCGACAACTCAAGAATAGCCACATCAACTTTTTCACCACTAGTAACCCATTCGGCGATAGGAGTTCCGAGATTTCCGCCAACAAAGACCGAAGCGCCCAGGTGCTGAGCAATAACTCCTATCAATGCGGTCGTGGTGCTTTTTCCATTCGTTCCCGTCAACGCACAGACTCTGCTAGGAAGGGCGCCGAGCAATTCGAGTTCACCTACAATGGACAAACCGCGAGTATGGAGCTCTTGAACAACCGGATTTCTTGAATCAACGCCGGGACTCAAAACGAGCAAATCCAAGTCTTTTAATAACTCAACCTTAAGCGGCCCTAAAACAAGCTCTAAACTCGACCCCATTTCCCTAGAGAAATCCTGATCCTCCCAGCGGGTGTTATCGTCAAGACCAACAACCGTTGCCCCCTGAGCTTTGAGATACCTAGCCATAGCCTTCCCGGCTACGCCCAAGCCCCAAACACCCACACGAGCTCCTCTTAACTTCTTGAGAACATCATCAAGCCGGGCCAGTCCCCCAATATTTGGTTCGATATAGGTCATCGTAGTTTCAAACTCGTAAGTGCTACCAGTGCAAAAATAATGGATAAAATCCAAAATCGAACAATAATCTTGGGCTCAGCCCAACCTTTTAACTCAAAATGATGATGAATCGGAGCCATTCGAAAGACACGCTTCCCCGTCATCTTGAAACTCGCCACTTGAGCAATAACGCTAAGTGTTTCCATCAAAAAAACCCCGTGAATAATGGCACTCAAAAATTCATTCTTGGTAAGCACCGCAATAGTACCTAAAGCTCCACCTAGGGCTAGAGAACCAACGTCCCCCATGAAAATTGTTGCTGGAAACGTATTGAACCACAAGAATCCAGTTCCAGCACCCGCAATGGCTGCGCAAAATATTGCGAGTTCGCTCGCCCCCTCAATGTGAACGATTCCCAAGTAATCAGCTAAGTTAAACTCAACCCATTGGCCACCTGAGTAGAATGTCAGCACTGAACCAGCAATATAAGCTAAAATTAAGAACGTCACCGAACTAACAATAGTTGGCCCTATAGCCAAACCATCGAGGCCGTCCGTAAGATTCATTCCATGGGAGGTTCCCATCACCACAAGAAAAGCAAACGGAACATAAAGCCATCCAAGATCGGGATTAAAGAACTTTACTCCCACAAATGGAAAGGTGAGAGTGGTATCAACTTCAACGGCAGGAATAGGCAAGAATCCATTTTGGCCCGCCCAAATCCCAACACTGACCCCACTCAAAATCAATACTTGATAGATTAACTTTTTTCGACCAGCCAATCCCTTTGAGTTCTTCTTAGCGACCTTCCGATAGTCATCAATAAACCCAATGGCTCCAAAGCCCAAGGTAACCAAGAGAACACACCAAACATAAAGATTACTGAGGTCGGCCCACAAAAGTGTGCTCAACGTCAAGCTTATGAGAACAAAAAGTCCTCCCATAGTGGGAGTCCCTGTCTTTTGTTGATGTGTGTCAGGCGTATCTTCACGAACATTGCTGACACCATGTTGGCGAAATCGCAAATACTCAATAAAACGAGGGAAAAATACCAGCATCAAAATTAGAGCGGTAAGCGCTGCAGCAGGAATCCTAAACGATGGATATTGAAATACCCGAAAAGGCCCAACCAAATCGGTAAAAGATGTAAAGAGATGGTAAAACATTAGCTCTTAAACCTTTCTAAGAACGCAACCACCCGCTCCATTTTCATCCCACGGGACCCCTTCACTAAAATCCAATCTCCTTGATTGACTTCTCTCTCCAAGCGAACCAAAAGCGCTTCTAACTCTCGAAACGACTCGGCCTGTGCTCCCTTTTCCCTCGCCCCCATTGCAACATTCTCTCCCATTTCGCCTAGTGCAAACACAAAATCAATCCCATTCGAGCCAGCCATTTGGCCTGTTTCGTTATGCAACCTCTCTCTTTGCTCACCTAATTCGTACATATCTCCAACAATCGCTATACACCGGTCATCTCTTGCCAATTCCCGCAAGGCAACGAAGGCCGAACGCATTGAGGATGGATTTGCATTATACGTGTCGTCAATAACTTGAAATCCTGCCGGCAAATCTCGGATCACCCTAAATCGCCCCCCCGGAATTTCGACATTCCCTAATCCCTGCCCGATAGAATCCAGCGTAGAACCAAGTGCATATGCCATTGCAGCAGCTGCCGCACAATTGTATGCGTTGTGGCTACCGTAAATAGGAAGTTCGACTTCTAACGGTTTTCCTTCAATCGTTAGATGAACATAGAGGCCATCAAGGGTATTTCGATAATCTACAATACGAATATCAGCGGATGAGAGTTCTCCAAACGTAAGCCTGCCTCGATTTCTCAAGAGCGGCAGGCATATATTCTGAATCATTGGATCATCAGCATTGACTATACCGATAGCATTGTCTGGAAGACCGTCGAATAACTCGCCCTTTGCTCTTGCAACTGCCTCAATAGAACCCAACCCTTCTAAATGAGCTGCAGAGACGTTCGTGATCGCACCCACAGACGGAGCAGCTATATCCACCAATCGCTTAATCTCTCCGGGAACACTCATGCCCATTTCCACAACTGCCGCCCATTCATAGGCTTTCCAGTCAAGAATGGTCTTCGGGACCCCTACTAGATTATTAAAATTACCAAGAGTTTTGTGAATGGCTCCCCGTGCGCCGAGAGCTGCGGCCAAAAGTTCTTTCGTAGTTGTCTTTCCATTCGAGCCAGTAATTGCCGCCACGGGACGGGCCAATTCGCGTCGGTGATAAGCCGCTATATTGCCATACCCTTGCAGAGTATCGTCCACCACCAGAACCGGTACACCTAAACTATTAAGCATTTCTGCTGACGAAGACGCCTTCCTGTCTACCAATAAAGCACGGGCTCCTTGGTCAACCGCTTCGCGAAGGAATCTATGTCCATCAAAGTTTTCTCCTCGAAGAGCAATAAAGAGACACCCTGGCGGTTGGGAACGTGAATCGGTCCCAACCGCCTCTATGGTATCAGGGATGCCCCCTCCAATAACCTCGGCCTTTGCAGCTCGCGCAAGCTCCTCAAGGCTCCAGGAAAAATGTCTAACGTCATTTACCATTTGTCACGATATCTCAAATCTTATTTCTAATTAAGAAACGCTCTACTACACGTTCCTTTCGTTCCTACTTTCATCAATCTCATAATGGGAAGTATCATTGACCTTCCGTGTCTAAAAGCCTCTTCGTATCTGTCTCTGACTTCACTTTCTCGTAACCCATCAAGAGCATAGTTCCTCCAAAACCCTCAGTGCTTCTTCTCTGTCATCAAAGAAACGCTTACTGGTTCCAATAAGCTGGTAGTCTTCATGGCCCTTGCCCGCGATAAGAACACAATCAGTAGGCGACGCACTTTTAATTGCCAGAGAAATGGCTTCAGAACGCTCAAGTTCAATTCCATACGCCCCTCGAATCTCCACGCCTCCCAGACGCGCCCCCACTTCTTCGAGGCCCACAATTACAGCATCGGCTATTTCTTTAGGCACCTCTGTTCTGGGATTATCACTGGTCACTAACGACCAGTCTGCATTCAGACCCGCTGCCTGACCCATGGGAGCACGTTTGGTAGGATCTCGATCTCCACCACATCCAAACACACAAATTAATCTCCCCTTAGTAATTGGACGAAGAGCCTCTAGGGCTTTTGCTAGTGCATCTGGAGTATGAGCATAGTCAACCAACACCAATGGCAGGTGCTCGTGCCCTAATCGGTTGATCTTCTCAAGTCGTCCCGGAATAGAACGAAGGGCCTGCAGACCATCTATAATCGTCTCCGGTGAGAATTCTAGAGCAACTCCAGCGCCCACCGCTGCTAGAATATTCTCCGAATTAAAGTCTCCCACTAAGTTTGACTTTAGCTCAAAGACCCTTCCAAAAATAGCGATACGCATTGAGGTTCCCTGTGGTGTGGTTCGCCTCGATAGGAGTCTAATTTCAGCATCGCAATCCGGATTCATTGAAAAGCCAATGGTGCCTTCTTCACGTAGCCGTGCCACATATTCATCATCGAGATTCAAAACAGCCCTACCTCCCGCTTTGAGGTGACGAGAAAAAAGCAAGGCTTTCGCATCAAAATAAGCTTCGAAGCTCTTGTGATAGTCAAGATGGTCCTGGGTTAGATTGGTAAAAATACCAACATCAAATTCCACCCCAGATACTCTGTGTTGGACCAACGCATGGGAGCTCACTTCCAATACTACGGCGTCAACCCCCTCGTTTGCCATCTCTCTGAAGAATCTAACGAGGTCGTGGGACTCAGGCGTAGTCAATCCAGTCTCGAAACCCTTCCCCTTGTATGAAACTCCCAAGGTGCCGATAATTCCGGGTTCCAGTTCCGCTGCCTTAAAAATAGAAGCGATCAAATGAGCGGTCGTTGTTTTTCCATTCGTTCCCGTTAAACCGACTGTCTTCAGAACTTGACTAGGATCTCCAAAATAGGATTTCGCGGCTAACGCAAGAGCTTTTCTAGAATCAGATGCCACAACCCGGGTTGCACTACCGGTATCAATATCGGAACGCTCACAAAGAATTGCAGACGCACCGTTCTCCAACGCGCGGGATATAAAATCGTGACCGTCGGCCGAACCTCCCCTTAGGGCGGCAAATAAGCTCCCAGGACCTACCTGGCGTGAATCACAAACCAGACTCGAGATGGCAACATCGGTACCACGAATCGAAACCTCCTGTCCTTGAAATAGCCCTTGAACGTTCACAAGCCTGTCCTACTTACCTTTGAGTTCCAACCGAAGAAACTCTACCGAATCCCGCCGAGTCCCCTTGGGCGGATCTTGGGAAATTACACGACCAGAGCCTTGCATCTCCAAATCAACATCGAGTCTCATCGCAACAAATTGCTCAATACTCTCTCGAGCCGTTAGCCCGAGAAAAGAAGGCACCTTCTTCCCAATATTCGCCGAGACCTCAACTGGAGCACGCTTGGGAAAATTGGGCGTTACCTCTACCTCTTCAGCTGAATCCATAGTCGGAATTGGTGCGGCCCCCGCATCTACCAGGGAAGCCGATGGTAGTACACTAAGTTGACGCATAGCTGTTTTTGCAATCTCCGCAAAAACGGGCGCAGCCACGGCACCACCCGTATGGATTTTGTAAGGCTCATCGAGCATCACCACAATAATCACCTTTGGATCTCTTGATGGTACATACCCGCTAAAGATTGCCTGATATAAATGAGAGCTATAACCCTTGGTTACCGGATCAATTTTTTGAGAAGTACCTGTTTTGCCCGCTACAGCATACCCGTCAATTGCAGCTCTCCAGCCCGTGCCCCCCGGGCCAACCACCTTCTCAAGCATTGGCTTTATCTGTGAAACGACCTTTGAACTATAAACCCGACGCTCTCGACCTGGCTGGACCAACTCAACCGCGCCTGACGGCGCCTCCTTACTCAAAATCAATTGAGGTTGTTGATAGTATCCATCGGCAGCAAACACCCGGTAGGCAGCAGCCAACTGCATAGCCGTTATGGCTATTCCCTGGCCAAAGGAAATCGTTGCAAGGCCAACATCAGTCCAATCTTTCCAGGACCGCATTATTCCCGATGCTTCTCCTGGAAATGGAATACCCGTTTTCGATGCGAATCCAAGCTCTCGATAATTTTCGAATAAGCCCCGCTTTCCAACCTTCTCGGCAATCTTTGCTGTACAAATATTCGAAGACTTCTGAATGATGGAAGTCAAATCTAAGTCTTCGTACTCATGAGAATCGCGAATAGTATGCCCTCCAACCTCGTACTCCCCTTCCTCGCAATCAAACGTGTCGTCAATATCAATAATCTGCTTCTCAAGCGCGTAAGCCACCACAAATGGTTTCACGGTTGACCCAGGTTCAAACATATCAACAACAGCGCGATTGCGACGGGTAGCCATACTAACTTTGGCCGGCTTGTTTGCGTTAAATGAAGGAGCCACTGCCAAAGCCAAAATCTGTGAGGTCTCCACATCCATTACCACTGCTACACCGGACTTCGACTTTGATTTAAGAACTTGTTCGCTCAAGACCTGCTCTGCTTTATGTTGAATCTGCAGATCGATCGTCAAACGCAAATTGTCTCCACTGGCTAATCCTTCTGGATCAAGTCCTCCACCAAGTACGGAGTGTCCGGTAGCATCCCTTACTGTTTGGATAACTTGAGGTTCGCCAGCTAGGCTCTTATCGAAGAAACGCTCGATTCCCTCAAGCCCAACGTTATCCACACCAGTAAAACCCAAGAGGTGAGAAGCCAATTCCTTGTTGGGGTAGAATCGCTTCGATTCCTTGGTGAGATAAATACCATCAAGTTTAAGTGCCTTGATTTCCCGGGCGATCTTGGGATCGACCAGCCTCTTCAACCAAACAAAAACCTTATCACTGGCCAATCTCTGGTAAACACGATCAAGATCGAGATCCAATTTGGCAGACACAACCCGCGCAATTTGCCGCGGATCAATAATCTTCGACGGATCTGCGTAAATGGAGGGCACATCCACTGAAATGGCCATATCCTTTCCATTTCGGTCATAGATATGCCCACGCTTTGCTGGAACTTTAACTTTCTTTAGATATTGATTCTGAGCCAATCTCGAGAGATTTTCGTGCTGTACAATCTGCAATTGCCCAGAGCGTACTGCCACAGCGCCCATTCCCAAAACGAACATGAATAGGAGCACTCGTGCTCGAAACCGAAATCTCTTTTTATCTAGGTTACGCATTATGGAGTGCCCCGCCCTAGCGAAATTCCATAAACCTCTCGGGGGGAAGGCTGATAAAGCTCAAGCTCTCTAGCCAACTTTTGTAGACGTCCGGGAGACTTCGCTGCAGCGTGCTCTACTTGCAACTCTTCCAACTTGGCAAGCGCAGTCCGACGTTGTTTTTCAGCCTTGGATAGCTTGTAACCCAACTGAACGACATCTTGGTGCACCCAAACCCGAAAGAGTCCCACCGTTACCGGTGCCACTAACACCAGCGCCGTCACCAAAGTTCTTGTTAGCCTACTCATTCGCTTACCCTCGGCAGTCTTCGGGCAACGCGTAATTTGGAGCTTCGCGCGCGAGGATTACGCCTAATTTCATCGGTACTTGGCGTAATAGGGCGTTTGTTGACCAACTCCAGTGTAGGAATGGTGTTGCAATTACAAATCGGAA
>CAXGXL010000053.1:0-12202 GCA_964013555.1 uncultured bacterium | reverse complement strand
TCGCTCTTTCGAATTTCATCCAGTACCTCGCAGTAACTATCGCAAGCTTCCTGAGTCATCAACAAATGGGTTTCGGAGATCCTCCCTATTTCAATTTGTTTTTGTGCTCTCTGCAGCGGCATAAGAGAATCACTTAGCCTGGCTTTCTTCAATGCAACGAGCTCAGACCACAGCTCCTGCCCTTCGTAGAGATTTTGAAGAGCACCAAATGCCTCCTCATCTTGAGGGGAGAGGCTGAGAATCTCTCGGTAGATTTCAATGCAACGCATATCGCTCTCGAGTGACTCTCCGGATTCAAAGGCTAATTTATGCAAAAGAGTCACTCTCTCCACTTCGGATTTCACCTCACGAAGACAACCCTCGAGAAAACCTATCCTATTATGCGACTCCATGGATTTATCGAGAACTCTTTTATATGCCTCAAGCACCGTCGTGTCCGCCGGCACAATTCCTAAGAGACGAGCATAGGTCCTTAGGGCTTCCTCTGATGACTCACTTTGGTTCTCATAGATTGTCCCTAAGCTCCGAAGAATTTGAGTTTCTTCTTTTTCACCTTCAGCTTCCACAAGGCTAGTCTCGAGTATCTCACGGAGGTAGCCAAACTCTCCGCTACGAAGTGCCAATTGCTCAAGAGTTTCGCACCGCTCAACAGTGGGAGCCTCTTGAAAAATCTTCCCTAATACCATCAGTGCTTTTAGCGGCTCATCCAGATTCGTTGAATAAACTCGACTTAACTCTTCCCCCACCGATTCCCGTTCTTCTTGAGAACAAACTCTCAACCGAGTATCCAATACGTCCGCCAACTCGCGAAAACAATCCGTTTCTCTATAAATAGTCTCCAGTGCCGAAAGGGCCTGGGGGTTTTGAGATTGACACTCAAGCACGGATTCAAAATGCCCCCTCGCCCTATCTTTATCCTGGTATTGTTGAGCTAGAACCTGCCCAAGGCCCAAGTGGGCCACTACCCGGTCTTCAACAAGAAGAGCATTCTCCAGCCAAGCCTCAAAGATAACAACGGCCTCTTCCCATTGCTTGTGCTCCACGAAATAACGACTAACAATGCCATAGGAGTCACTCCTAGACGGTTCGATTTCCAATATGCCCCGGTGTAATCGAACACATTCCTCAACCTGACCTAGCTCCCTCCCTCGTATACTCGCCGCTCTAAGCAAAAGTTCAACCACCAAGTCCGAATCTGAATTGTAAGCCGCCAAATCCTCCAGTCGACAGGCCAGCTCGTCGTGGCGGTTTTCGGAGCTCATCAATTCAACGTACAGCTCGCGTGCACTTTTATGGCCCGGGTTCAAGGCCAACACACGCTCGACTCCCTCAAGAGCTTCAAGGGGATTACCCCCGTAGACCTTTTGAATTTGACTGTATTCGAACCACAAACCAGCGAGAGAAACTTCATCTAGCCCATTAGCCCCACCAAGCTCCGACGCACCTGCCTGACTTTTTAGGCTAAGAGCTCTACTTTGCCAATTTTCGCGATAACGAGCCATTTTCTCTTGTAAGTTCAATGCCACTTCGTCATCAGTGGTGTTCTTAAGGAGCAATTCGACCGCTTCGTCTACCAAATGGTGATAAATTGGGTATTCAGACAATAAAAGCGCAAGGTCTCCTAGTCGCCTGAATGTATCAGGGTCATTTCCAGAAGCTATCAACTCCGTTTTTAAGGCTTGAAAGGCATCTTCCAACCGCAGCTCAACAACGTATACTTCAGCAAGTTGTCGTTGAACTCGAGCGTCATTGGGGGCTACTTTTTCTGCTTCAACGAGCGCCGCGCGAGATCGAACAAAATCTCCCAATTTTTCGTGGTGCCAACTCGATATTTCGAGCCAGCCCGAAGCCTTTTGGTGGGCATCCGGAATCAACTGCAACTCCCGCTCGTACAATTCGATCGCCCTTTTGTAATCGCTTCGAGCTTGAGCCATTTCTCTCAAAGCACGCAGTGCCTCAAGAGAAACGGTGTGCCGCTGCAGCGCCGCCCAAAGAAAAGATTCTGCCCGCTGCACGCTCCCCATTTTCTCCAAACAAATATTCGAGGCCCGAACCAAGAGGCGTGCCGCATCCTCAGCTTCAACCTTGCTCGAGCATTCTTCGTAGATTTGCAAGAGTTCATCCCAGCGTTCACTTTCACTGTAAAAGTCATCCATTTCAGCCAGAATTTTCTCATCGAAAGGGCGCTGAGAAAGGGAATCTAGATAAACATTAATATCTTTCATTCGACTTCAACGCCCCTTTCGGCATATTAACATACAATGTAGCCTTTCGCGACACATTGGGAAAAGGTTGAATACACTTGCACACCCTCTCAATACTATTTATCGAACTCTCTCTTTACTTTGCCAGCGAATGCCCTAACCTAGTATTAGTGACGCCTATCCTCCCCCCAGGGCGTCCTATTTTTTTTGCGGCGGGCGTCCGCCCCCAGGGCGTCCGCCGCCCTGCTCCTTAAGCAGGCAACCCTAGCGAACCATCTTATTTGGGTTAACCTCAAAAACACGAGTTAGTTCGCCCTGAAAACGAAAGGGTAGTTAACCTCAACGACACCGCCACCCGCTGGTGTTGGAAAGAGCCACGTCCTAATTCGATTCATCATGCAACGTTCAACTTTAGAGTTCCTCATAGTCGAATCCCGAACAACGACTTCTCCCACACGACCTGTAGCCAAAATAACCCACCTAAGAGCTATCCTTCCGGCTAGTTCTTGGTTGCGCTGTAATTCGATTTCGTAACAGTATCGAATCTGATTTCGGTTTCGGTTGATAACTCGCTGGACGACCTCCTTTGATAGAGCCCCCATAATAGTAGGTGTAGAGAGGCTGATCTCAGGGCGTTCCGCTCGTTGCCCTATTGTGAGTCCCTGACCATAGTCGTCGCCCCGCTCCCCTCCGCCCAATCTACCGCTCGTTCCAATAGATGTCACAGTCTTTGAGTTTCCCGAATGTCCACCGGTCAAAACATCCCGCCGAAGACCTAACCCTGCAAGCTCCGTCGAAGAGCTGCTCTTCCCCATAGTTCCGATAACCCTCGACAACCTTCCCGCTAAGTTACCACCACCGCCACGCTTGCCAATGATTCCACCCGAGGAGCCAGAGTTATCCTCGAAAAGTTTGGAATAACGTTGTTTCATCTCCAAACGTTTTTGAACTGAGCTCTTTTTATCGAAGTTAGGAGAATTCTCTTGTACAAGAGGCATCTTTTTTGGGTTCTTCTTAGCTCGCCTCCTTGGTGTAGCGGATTGTCCTTGCTTCAAGCGCGCCAGAATAGCTTCCGCTACCCGCGTCTTTGGTGGCGGGGAAAGAATAAGACTCACAAACCGATCCGGCTCTCCTGCAAGAATCTCACGATGAATCTTCTCTGCCCGGATAGGATAAATAAGAAGTGCCACAATTACTGCCAGATGAAAGAAAAACGAGAACAAGACCGTGTTGAGATAATCGAAGTCAAGGGTCTTATAAAGAGAAGTAGAGAAGGGTTTGAAAGGCGGTACGAAACGCAATGCAAAAGACAGCCCCCCCCAATGAACTAAGCACCGACTAGTCACCGGTAAGACTACTTGGTAGCAATCACTGATGGCTTTGTCCTTTTTCGCTAGTGGCGATGCTTTGAGAGACTGTAGGGGATAAAGCTGTCCGTCAATCTCCAGCTCCCCTTCCATATGATTGGTGAAAGTGAGAATGTATTCATCTTTCAGGAAACGGATAATCGGAAAACGCCCAATGGGAAGGCCCTCACTGGACAGAAAAATATCAGTGTTTTTCCCTTCCCCAATCGTGATTGCTCTAGGCCTTAGATAGTGCTCCATTCGCAAAAGCACTTGCCCCCAATAAAGCCGCAGCTCTAAAGCGCGGTGCCCTTTCGTTGCGGGCTTCTCCGATACTCCCCGACGTTGATCCGCAAGCTCCAATTGACGTGGAGTTATTCGGGTCACTTCCTTAATCTGCGACGCTTCGCCATTATCGAAAACTGGTCGCCCCGGCAAATCGCTGGGAGTATCCGGTTCGTTCACTTCCCCAAAGACCACAGGTAACTCATCGAGTGTCAAATCGGTTTGACACGGACTTCCCAGTCCCACAAGCAAAGAGGTCTTGCCGAGCAAAATAGTATCACCATGGCATAACACTCTCTGGGTAATAACTTCACCATTCACCGATGTCCCCAAACCACTGCCCATATCGGTTAAGATTGCTTGTGAATTTCGTATCTCTATGGCCGCATGAATTCGCGAAACCGAAGAATCTTCTAATCTAAGTTGTGCAGATGAGAGTCTGCCTATCTTCACCGTTTGAAGCTGGTCAGACACAAACTCATAAGCAGCAGAAACGCTCCCTGAGGTGATATTTTGAATATGCAACCTTAGCGCCATAGTGCCTCAAAGTAACAGAGTCCCAAGACTCATGCTAGTTGCCCCAAAGCCCACAACAAATATCTCAATAAACCATTAGAGAACTCGTACAGACTGTAAAACCTCTCTACGAAAAGATTTTCGAACCCGAATCAACCGCTCGTGTCGAAGTTTTTTCCGGCTCTCAAGGTATTGCCCATCTGGTTTCGTTAGATCTCCTTCAATGGTATCATCACCGAAGTCCACCACCGTGTGTCTCTTGTAGACAACCCCATCACTCGCCCTTACAAGAGAAGGCAGAGCCAGCACGCCAACGAAGAGAACTACGCAAACAAAACCTTTTCGCATCGAATATCTCATCAAGCAGCATTTTACCGACATCTCCTACCCTGTAAACCCACCGGTGGGTTACAAATCACTTCGCTTAGATCGCGTTTTTTGGCGCTCTCTCAAAACCTTGGCCGCATCCGGACCCAAAAGTTGCTTCAATTTATCTTCGAGCGCCTCTAAGTCCGCATTCCAAATTGACTTTGGAATCCCATCTTCGGTGCGCCCACATTTTTCTGCCCTCCTAAGCGCTTGGAGGGCCTCCTCCCATTGCCCCTCTTCCAAAAGAAAATTGGCCCAAATACTCACCATCGATGCACACTCGTTGCCTTGTGCATCCCCCACGGAACTCATAATTTTAAAAGCACATTCGGTTTTCTCAATGGCGCCCTCTTCGCCAGCACCCCTTTCGGCTTGTACTTCCTCTACAATTTGCCAAGCCATTTCTTTGAGCGCTCGGGCCGCCCCCAGACCTTCGGCATCAAATTTCTGACCGGACGCCATCGATGCACATTCTTCGAGAACCCGAGTCATAAGTTCAGCTCGTTGACGCCTAGCACTGGCATCTGCCTGGGCTATCTGGTGCGCTTTAACCGTTTTCTCAAGAGCATCTCTCGCCCCAGGCCAATCTGCATCAACCTCAACTAGTTTCTGATAATAACCAATGGCAAGCGGCAGATTTTTGAGGTCCAATTGCAACAATTGGGCATAATCCCAGAGAGTCTCAGGATCTTCTGGGAGCCTATGTAAAATCCGTCTACTAACCCTAGCCGCGCTCCTAAAGTCTCCACTTCTTTGATAAACATGAAATAGGACCCGAAGCACCGATTTATGATGCACATCCACAGGCTCAAGATTCAATAAATACGGCAGCGCTTTTTCGAAATCCCCGCTTTCAAGCAGCCCATTTATCAGTTTCAACTGCAAAACCAAGCGCAAAGGTTCTTCTCGCACCGCCTCTTCCAGATGCTCCAGTGCTTGACTTTGATTTCCGAGCGCAGTCTCCATTTCTGCTCGTAAAGATGGCAAAACTTTCACCCCCGGCCACAAGTCCCCAATTCGCTTCAAAACCAAGCGAGCAAAATCTCGCCGCCCCAGCTTAAGCTGACTTCGAAAAACCAAAATATGTGCGTCCATCTGAATCGAGTCAGAAGTCTTTAGAGAACCAAGCTGAATCACTTTTCGTGCCTGCTCAATCGAAGATTGCCAATCCCCGTGCAGCCAGTGCAGCATAGCCATTCGGTATTGCGCTTGAATATGCATAGGATTTCTCAGAAGAAATTGTTGCAACAGCGCAATCGCCTCAAATATCTTTCCTTCATCTTCCCAGGCTTCAATAGCCCCATTTACACCGGGATAAAAATCTGGATGCTGGCGAGCTAAAGCTTTAAAATCCTGACGCCACCCAAACTCATCCCCCAGGTACTTTAGCAATCTTCCTCGGTTGAGCCTCGCTCCCAAATGCCCAGGGTTCTGCTTTAAAATAGAACTCAAATTGTGCTTAAGCTCTTCTGACTGAACCAACGTCTCGTTGGACTTCAAGGCTTTAAGTAGAGTCTTCCAATCGTCTTCGGCTTTCCGCTCTTGGGTTTGTCTAAGTTTAGCTGCAACCAAGGTCTTTTCTTGGTTAGTCGCCACTTCACGGACTCCGCCTTTATTACTAGAAGCACAGCTCATTAAGAGCGCCAATCCAACACTCAAACTAAACTTAGGGTTCATCAGGCAAATCCTTTTTCAGGGTATCCTCCACCGGCAGCTCCCTTTTGAGAAAACTCTTGGGAGCGACGCGGAATTGCAGTGGTAGCACTTCCCATTCCGTAGAATCGCCTCTGGGCTGTAGCACAAACTCAAATACTCGCTCCACAGACTTAGGAGTTTGTATTACAGCCTCACTCAACGCCAAACCCGAGACGCCTCTTGAACGTGGATACTTATTCGGGCGCAGTCTCTCTAAGTTAAGCCGGGCCCGCTTTGACCATTGGTTGTAGTTTGACCACTGACTCGCAAAGCGTAGTGAAAGTTCGTAGGCTATCACAGCCTCTTTCGCAACCGGCTCAGCCTGACGCTCGAGTTCTTGTCTGATAAGAGCTTTTTCCTCGGCTCCTAAATCGGCTTCCTCAGGAAGCTCTGCATTGAGGATATCGTCCATAACCTCTAAGTGGGCATCTCCAATGCGGACCACCGCCGCTAGAGCCCAAGTCCCGTTCCCCATATCAATGATATCTTTATACCTAAGTATTAATTGATCTCGTCGTTGAATTTTCGCCTTCAAAGATTGCTGAAAACGCCTAATAGTGAGTTCTGAAGAAGGGTCCACTTTGCCCAATTGCATTTGCTCAAATTGAAAAAACTCAATTTCTGTCTCTCTAAATTTTTTCCCTGACATCACCTCCAGACACCGCGGCATGGTCTTGGACTTCGACTTCCAGCGAGTCCACTTCTGGTCAAGATACCTACCGATCTCCGCCTCTCCCGGCACGTCCTTCAGGCCAATACGCATGATCTCACCCCTTCTATATTGGGCCAAACAAAGGAGTTCTGGGCGCTGGGAGACATAGGTTGCGTTCCTTATAAAATCATAGAAGCACTGATGAGCGACTTTCCATGCCTTTCGTATGGATCGGTCTACATCTAGCGAACGATTCGGTCCCAATTTTTGATGGCGCACTTGCACTGCTGACTCAAGTTCTTCACAAATCCCGAAGGCTAGTGTGGCCGCCATTGGGTCCTTGGGAAAACGTTTAAGTAGCTCTCTTCTCTTCCTCAAAGAACGGTTCACATCTCCGAGGGCTTTCCAATAGACACCTGCGTTGAACAAAGCATCCCGGGCCCGTTGGTCTTCGGGGTAGCGATTTGCAAACAACTCGAAACGCAAAGCAGCCTGATTGAAGTCTAATGACCGGTCCGCGCTAGTACCCATTGAAAAGAGGGTGTCGGGAACCAAATCCGAACGGGGGTAATTTTCCACCAAAAGTTCACGCATCTTGTGAGCCATACCCTCCTTGCCCCCAAGCTCAAAATTCAACGCTGCGTTAAAAATGGCATCATCGGCTAAGTTACCATCTGGATACTCTTGCTGATAGGCAACAAACGCAGAAGCTGCTTCAGAGAAGTTCTTGGTTTTAGCTAGCTCCACCTCAATTACCTTGAAGGCGGCGTTTTCGCCAATTTCACGGATCGAACTTCGTTGTTTTTCATCGCAAGCGAGTTTTGAATTTCGAACATACTCGAAAGCAATCTGCTTTAATGCAACAAAATCTCCCAAGCCATTGTAAATATCCAAGGTTAAATTAGCCGCATAACAAGCAACATCACTGCGGGGATGATTTTTGACTATATCGTCAAAAGCTGGTGCCGCCTTATCAAAATGGTTGTACGTATAGTAGACCCGAGCGACCTTGTAACGAATTGGAACAATCTTGTCGCCTTTACCACCCACAAGTTCAATATACCTCCCACATGCAGCAACAAGTTCCTTTTTAACTTGTGGTATCGGGCGGGGCTCTATTCCCCTCGCTCTCCTATTTTTTTTGCGTTCACTCGATGCAATATACTCCTCATAAGACCGAACGGCCTCTTCCGCAGCAGCTTCCAACAGAGTCCGTTCTCGCTCGGTCTTTGGATTCGAGTTCAATTGGACAACGGCGTCGTAACTTCGGGCAGCAGCAAGAAAATCGCCTTGTTCAAAAAGGACTTCGGCAAAATAGAAGCGCATAAAAAACTCAAGTTCCGCTGAAAGAGTTCCTTTGAGCGATGAAAAGATAGAAAGGTACTCTCCATATAGATTGCGAACGTATTTGTACTTTCGCCGTTGCGCTTTTCCTCTTAACTTTTTCGCAACTGCATGAGCATCAAGTGCCAATTGCCGAATCGTTTTTTCACTGATCTCTATGGACTGCCGGTAGTCGCGTTCTAGTCCATCCTTGACCGAGGAAGTGGGTTCTGAGCCTTGGTACTTCTGAGACAACCGTCTCAACGTACTCCCCAACCTACGTACCTCTTTAGTGGCAGATTTGTAATTGCCTAATTGATCTTGAGCGAATACCAATCGGGCTCTAAAAACTCCCAATCGTGACGATTGCGGAAAATTAAGAACTAATTCTTGGTAAACCACCTTAACGTCATGATGCGCATCCCAATTAACATACCATTCCCCCAGTAATTCCAGCATCCACAGTGCTTCCGCTCGCCCCCCAAACTTTCGAAATAAAGCGTAAGCGCCCTTTGAACCGCCGATTCCACCACGAGAGTACCTCGAATCCAAATGAACGTATGCCCTAACAAAATCCTTTAGACTAGCTTTGCGCAGCGCCCTACGCTCAGACACTCCGAGAACCGTCGATTCTTTCGTCGTCTTTAAGACCTCTTTAAATCGACTTAATGCCAGGTCCCAACTACCCATATTGATATAACACCACCCCTCCTTAAAAATCGCGTACGAGGAAACACTAGACTCCTCGAATTCTCGGACTCTCCGGTAGGCCTTTAAAGCCTGTTCTGGACGGGACTCGGTATTAAAAAAGTACTCCCCAATCATAAACCACGCATTGGCTATCCATGCCGAATTGGAAAAAGAATCAATAATTGCCTTAAAATGTGTCGCGCCTTCTTCCGCGCGCCCCATCTCCACCAAGGTCTTGCCGAGCTCGTAATGAACCCTCGCCAACTGCGGATATCCAACGCATTCGTCAACAATAAACAAATAGCTATCTACCGTCTTGCCTTGGAACTCTTTCATAGCTACAAGAGCGGTCGCCCGGGCCTCCTGTCTCAATGTAAAATCATTCGACCGAAAAAACTCTCGCTTTGATTTCTCCCAATAAAGGTCAGCTAAGCGAAAACGAACTCGGGGACCCTCACCACAAGGTTTCTCGAGTTCAAGCAATCGTTGAGCTAATTCAATCTCTTCATCTAATTTGGCTTCGACTAGGCCCTCCAGAGACGAACGTGATTCTGGGAGCCATGCTAATTCCGGTTTGTCATCACTCGGGGAGCTCTTTGACTTCAGTCCTTTTACCGACTTGACCTCTTCATCTAGCCCATAATCCCGCTTTTGCTCAAATCGCCCTTCACGCTTAAGTTCTTTTTTTGCGCTGAGAGACCGGCTCTTTTCGGCTTGTGCACCTAGAACCAATGGTGGTGTACCCAAGGCACAAAGAACAAGAAAACACCCTCCGACGAGGGATAAAGAAGGCCACGACACTTGCTTCATTGATCATCACCACCAAGCTATTAATCTTCAAAAGAAACTCAGGGTTCCTCCTCGTCGCACATACTAAAAGCGACCTCGTACGTACCTAATTCATCCCTCCAAAACTCGCCTTCATACGGCCAATACAAATGCTCCTCACCCACATCAACGTCTAAGTTCTTTGGGGGGCGAATCTCAGCGATTTCCTCGCCACGCATTTCACCCTGCAACCGCTGACGCTCCGCACGAGTAATTTCTAATTGAACCCGTAAGCTCTGAGCCATCAACTCTTTTAAAACATCCGCTTCTTCTCCCAATCTTCTCTTTGCCACACTCGATAGGGTCCTAACTAAGTCAGCCCTACTAGAACGATACAAAGCCTCCAATTGCTTTCCTAGTGGAGCCTCCAAAAGAAACTCGCCTAATTTGTTAAGAAGTTCCTCTTCGCTCTGAAACGAATCGAATCGCGCCTTGGCGGACTTTAAGTCAGGATCCCGCTCTAGCCAGTCTTCAATGACTCGCGACCAGCTAGTTGGCACTTCGATCGCCTCGCCCTGAAACAACGAAGGCCACACATCCTCTTTCGACAGAGATGCGAGTTCCTTAAGGCGCTTCATGACAGGACGATAGCGTTCTAAGAATCGTTCAGTAAACACTCGAGCCTCATCGTAACGACAAGCTTCGAAATAAATAATAGCTTCAATCAAAACTGACTCAGGAAAGTAAAATGAAGCGAAAAACGGTGAATGAAGAGTAAGCAAATTACCCAGCGCTTTGTCAAAATCACCTCGCCGAAAGAAAGCCCAACTTGACTCAAATAATGCAGTCAACCAAAAAGAGGAATCACGGCCTATTTGCTCGTAATAGTAGAGACTACGGTTAAATTGCTGATGCGAGTAGTGTACCCGAGCAAGCGATAGCAAACCAAGTTCACGGGTATTCACATCAGGTTCATCTACCACCCTAGGATTCGTTAAGCGCACAACCTCTTGAAAGTGAGTCACTGCGGCCTGGTCGTCTTCAGCAAGAACGTCATAAAGCCCCATCAAATAACGAGCCTTCGGATACCACGGGCTCGTCGGGCGGATCTTCAAAAGTAGCTTACGGGCCCATTCACGCCGAGAATCTCGGGAAATCGACGATTTCTTTTGAGGTTCTCGACTCGACTCGTCGAAATCAATGGTATCCCCACTCACCGAAGGGTCCTCTCTAGACGATCCCCCAAAATCGAGAGTGTTGGCACCGTCAGAGTTCTCAGTAGAACCGAAATCAATAACCATGGACTCTATTCCCGCACGAGTTGCCTTATCGGCGACTTCTTTGTGAGTCTCCATTGAAGCCAAATAGGCTTTCGTAAAAATGTACTTAGAAACGAGGTAGCGATGTTCATCAACATACTCCCTGGGAAACGCGACATCTCGAAAGCGAGCCAAGACCTCCAAGATGCCGGGGTGACCGGGAATTTTTCGACTCAAGAAAAAAAGCCATTCGATACTCTTTTGGAAACGCCTATGTTCTAAGCCCTTTTGTAGAATTGTACGAAACACATCAAACGACCCGTAATACAAGCCGAGCTTAAAGAGAACTTTAGCAAGCTGGTATTCGGACTCCTCCACATAAGGAGCGAAGGAGGATTCGCGCTGAAAGCGGGAAAATTCCAGGGCAGCCTTTTCATATTCCCCTCTTGCAACAAGGTCTAAGGCATCGAGAAAAGCCCGATATTCCTCGCTCTCAATATCGATATTTCCCTTAGCAGCAAGCTCCGCCTCTTTAGAATCAAAATCCAATACTCCCAAGGAACTCAAATCTACCATCTTCTCATTTGAGAAATCGAAACCAACTTGCTTTTGTCCATTGAGCGACTGCCTCTTTCTCCTAGTCTGCAACTTCAGAGAGCTCTCATCTTGGGAATCCGGAAGTTCTTCTGCTAGATTTAGATCCAATACCGGGGCTGGACTTGACGCCTTTCGGTTTGTAGCCGATTTCCCTTTTTCCGGTCCTTCTGGCGTCGAGCGTTTAGAACTATCATCAGTCTTCTTCTCATTCACACGCTTTTTGCGGCGCCACTTTCGCTTTGCGACTTTCTTCTTACCCTCGCGCTTTAGTCGTTTCTTCGATTTTTCCTGAGCAGTGGACGCTTGTCCTGCAATCTCGGACGCAGCGGTTCCCGCGCTAGCGACCCCCATGCAATGAATCAGAAACACACTCACCGAAACCAGCATCATCACAACAAGCAATCGCGTTCGTTGATAAATGCGGGACGAGCCCACTATGGAGCGCCACAATGACATCATTCTAACTTTCATACTCTGGTTCAAATGGCAGATAAAACA
>CAXGXL010000052.1:0-12565 GCA_964013555.1 uncultured bacterium | reverse complement strand
ACGGGGATGAGGTTAAGCCCGGTAATGTTGTTCCGTTAAGTTATTTTGGTCAGGAACTTGTTTTATTTCGAGACGAGCAAGGAAACCCAAGCGTATTGGATGCTTTTTGTCCACATCTCGGTGCTCACTTAGGGCATGGCGGTAAAGTCGAAAATAATTGTATTCGGTGTCCTTTTCACGATTGGGCCTTTGATGCAGAGGGTACCTGTATCGAAGTGCCCTATGCTAAGAAGATTCCTACCAGGGCAAAAATTCGCTCGTGGCACCTTGTAGAGAAAAATGGGCAAATAATGGTTTGGCATCATCCGGAAGGGGGAGAACCGTTGTGGGAATTGCCTGACCTGCCTGAGGTAGGACATGAAGATTGGTCGGATGATATAAGGCGTTCATGGAAAATCAAGACTCGAAATCAAGAGATGGCTGAAAACGCTGTCGATGCACCGCATTTTCATTACGTACATGGCGCAAGCAATATGCCCGATCCTGTAGCAACTTTTGAGGGGCATACCATGAGGGTTATCTCTGGAACCGGCATGGAGACTCCGAGGGGAGGAGTGGAGGGTAAAGTAGAATCGATGAGCTATGCTTTTGGGTTTGCATATATACGCTTTACCGGAATTGTCGAAACTCTCCTGATTAATTCAGTGACTCCTATCGATGAGGAGTACGTGGACGTTCGGTTTTCGTTTCGAGTGAAGAAAATGATGGACGCCGATATTACAAAAGGGGTGGGTAAGGCGTTTGTTGCAGAAGTGACAAGGCAATTGGAAGAAGACATTCCTATTTGGGAGAACAAAAGGTATGTGCATCCCCCATTGCTTTGCGATGGTGATGGACCGATAGGACGCTTTCGTAAGTGGTGTAAGCAATTTTATGTTGAAGATGGGGAAGCTGAGCCCAAGGGAAGATTGCATAGTATCGAAGCAGCCTGATGGGGGTTGGGAGGTCTGCGCCAGATATCAAAGTTCGCAAACTGCCATAGTTGAGAAGAGCTTGGGGCCGGTCGGTTTGGCCCTCTCCTCGCTGGATCTAGGGGCGAGGAAAATTTGCCAAGATGTAGGCTACGCAAGCGGTGACGTTTTTTGCGCAATCAATGTGCAAAAATTCGTTTGGCCCGTGTGCGTTGGACTGTGGGCCTAAAACTCCCGTAATCAAGAATTGGGCCTTCGGAAATTTCTCTCCAAGCATTCCCATAAAGGGAATAGAGCCGCCTTCACCCATATAGCAAGGTGGGTTACCAAAGTAGAGTTTAGAAGCTTCTTCGATGAGTCCTTCTAGCCAAGGAGCAATGGCGGGTGCCTCCCAACCGTCGCCTGGATGCTCTGCTTCGTAGTGCACTTTCGCCCCGTAGGGGGGATCGGTCTCAAGTGTCTCTTTTACTATAGCCGCTGCCGTTTCAGTATTGAGGGTCGGAGGAACTCTTAGAGACAATTTGAGTGAGGTGCCCGGACGGAGGACGTTTCCGGCGTTTTCGAGATTTGGCATTCCTGCTTGGCCAGTAACGGAAAGCGCTGCTCTCCAGGTACGATTGAGGATCAACTCCTTTAAATTGTCAGTGGTAGGCTTTGTAGTGTCGATAAAGGGGAACTTGTCGTAAACCGCTTTTCCCAAGGTATCGGCTGCCGTTAGAGCTTGTTGCTGACGAGCTTGAGGTATTTCGACCGCGAGGTCTTTGGGGAGGATTATACCGGTCTTGGGGTCTTCCAGACGACTGAGCAACTCTCGGGCGACCCGAAAGCTGGATGGGACAATACCACTGGCGTCGCCGGAGTGAACGCCTTCGTTCAAAACGCTGACATGAAGAGTCCCCACGACTACGCCACGCAAGGAGGTTGTGTTCCACAGGCGCTTGTAGTCACCGCAACCACTGTCTAGACAGACAACGAGGTCGGGGCTTCCGATGCGTTGTTCGTATTCTTCGATGTAGTAGGGGAGATCGGGAGATCCGCTTTCTTCTGAACATTCGATAATTACGACCAATCGGGGATGGGCTAGATTTTGGTCTTGGAGCGCTTTGATTGCTGCCACGCTTCCAAAGATAGCATATCCATCGTCTGCTCCGCCACGTCCGTATAGTTTTCCGTCTTTTTCAACAGGGGTCCATGGCCCTAGCCCTTCTTCGGTTCGCCAACCTTCGAAAGGGGGTTGTTTGTCTAAGTGCCCATAGAGAAGAATGGTGCCCGGAGCCTGGCCCTCTACTTCTAAAAGGAGCGTCGGAGTTCGACCTTCCAGCTCCAAAACCTCCACACGGGAGTTGCTGATATTTTGTGCCACCACCCACTCGTAGGCAAGGTCCATTGCCAAATCCATATGGCCGTTGGCTTTCCAGTTTGGGTCAAATAATGGGCTTTGATTTGGGATTTGAATATATTCGTGAAGTTTCGGGAGAATACTCTCGGTCCAGAGGGTATCTGTGTATGCTTTTAGTTTTTCGGTATTCATCAGCGGCAAGTAGAGTACTCGCCTCAGATAGTCAATACGTACTGATAAAGGCTTTAGGAAAGGTTTCTTGAGTTATTGGGACCTAGGTTGTCGTGGCAGGTAAAACTGACGATACCATTTACGCAGTCGTCCGACGGGTCCGTCCCCATCGCAGAGAACTGGTCGCGAAATGTACTTTTTGTGTTCCCAGATCTCCACATCTTCGTAATAGCCCTTGGTTAGGTTATCGACGTATGCTTTGGCGAAGATCTTCGCTTTTTCACCTGAGCCAACACCATGAAGGCTAACGCCGAACCTAAGATGCAGTGTGTTGAAATCAATGGGGGTGTGAGCCTGAAAATAGAGACTGTTAATGACTCCATTCATTCGGGTTATTTGGTACCCTGGTCCATGGTACGTTGCTCGGAGGGTAAATTCGTCTTTGCCGCCTCCTTGGGGGTAGGCCACTCCCTCGGTAATTTGACTCGCAGTGTGTCCTTTATACTCGTTTTTGAAATGGTTGACGTGAGTATTGTGCACCGTAGGAAAATGAGCGCTATCGGCAACATTTTCGACTACCTCACGCGGATGTGTTTTGATGGTGATTTCGTTGGTAGCCCAGTTTGTCCATCCCTCGGCTTCGTATTCCTCATTGTGAGGAATTTCGTATTCTGGTTCTAGGTCTTCTGGGTCATACCAAAGAAAAACTAGTCCATTTCTTTCGCGAAGGGGCCAGGATTTTACCTTGGCTTTAGTGGGAATCTTCTTGGCGTAGGGGATGTCGACGCATTTTCCGGTGTGGTCGAATTTCCATGCATGAAACGGGCAGCGAATGCAGTTGTCTTCCAGTTTTCCACCCACGGAGAGATCTGCTCCTAGGTGAGGACAATAGGCATCTAAGATTGCCAGGCTACCGTCGCTGGCTCTAAAGGCTACAAAGCGTTGGCCAAAGTACTCCAGTGACTTGAGGGAGCCTTTCTCTATTTCCTTCGAGTAGCCAACCACAAACCAGCCGCGTGGGTAGCGACCTTCAAAATATTGTTCTTTCATTCAACTTTCTCACAAAAATAGAATCATGCGCTGGCGGCAACGGACTCTCGGGGTTGCACCATTTTTCTCTCTTGTTTTGGGAGCCGTTTGCGTTTGATGATTTGCATGGGAAGCCCATTTTTTGGGTGCAAAGATAGTTGTGCCAGAAATTCTACTTGATGTCCTTTGGGCAGAACGAAGTCCACTTCTTTTACCATCGTTCCCAAGATAAGTTTGGATTCCATTAACGCGAACATTTTACCGAGGCAAATTCGCTGGCCCGCAGAGAATGGAACATACGCTCCTTTGGGGAGGGCTTTTTCATTTTCTTTCGAGAATCGTTCAGGGCGAAATTCTTCAGGCTCTGGAAAGTACAATGGATTATGTTGAGTTACATAGGGGCTAATGAAAATTGTACTTCCCTTAGGAACCCGATAGTCACCCAGCTCAACGTCCTCGATGGTTTCTTTCATAAAAGACCACACCGCAGGCAAAATGCGCATGGATTCTTTAACTACCATTTCTAGGTAGGGTAGTTTGGCTAAGTCGTCGACGCATAAAGACCGATCTCCCACCAACGCATCGAGCTCATCGCGCATTTTGGCAACTACATCAGGATGTCGGGACATTAGATAGAGCATCCACACGAGAGAAATTGCTGTTGTTTCGTGCCCTGCAAAAAAGAGCGTCATAGATTGGTCTCGAAGCTCCCGGTCACTCATTGAGTTACCTTGCTCATCTTTGGCAAAAACGAGCATAGAAAGTAGATCTCCTTTGTCAACGCCCTCTCGTCGGCGCTCTTGTATGATATTGTTCACGATGGACTCGACGTCCGCGATTGCTTTCATTTTTCGTTGATTGGTCTTGCTGGGCCACCATTTAGGAACCGGGATGGGCATGTTGATGTGCTCTACCATAGTGTGATTGAGCGTTAACATTGCATCTCCCACTCTAGATGTGACGCCACCATCGACTTCGGTGTCAAAGAGTGTTTTTGTGACGATGCTTAAAGTTAAAGCAGTCATATCGTCTTCTAGGTCTCTCTTTTCTCCATCGCACCAATTCTTAATCATCCTTTCGGTGTAATCCACCATGGTTTGACCGTAAGAGTCGATCCGTCTTTTGTGAAAACCTGGTTTCATCAATTTGTGTTGGCGTTTCCATTCAGCCTCTTCGGCGGTTAGGATTCCGTCCCCCAAAAAGAGTTTCCAAAGCCTTCTCGCAATTTTGGGCTTGTGAAATTTTGCAGCTTTGCGGACGGTCGCGTCGTGAATAAATTCAGCACTGTTAAGAACATACCAGTCATCAAAGCCCATTCTAAATTTGAAAATCTCGCCGTAGGTGGTAGCGTTTTTAAGAACGAAGTCTAGGGGGGCTTTGATGAAGTCCAATGTGGTGTTAAACACCAACGGGTTTTTCGGGCCTGGAACCGTTTTGTAACTTTTATTGGACATATATCTCCCCTTGATACACTGCACGCGTGGAACTAGACTAAATAAAAGTGAAACGTGTTTCAATCAAGAAAGGAGAAAATCGAAAAATAATCATAGGTTTACGGAATGATGAGGTCGAGGGTAATGCATTTTCTGTTGACCTTCTGAGTGAAACATGTTCTACCTCTGCTCGTCTGGGTAGGTTCCCCGCGTAGTTGGAATTCAGTTTTGAGTGATTACTGCGCGGGGATTCTTTTATGGGGATCTGCTAGGAAATAGCTCACACTGTTTACGATTAGTATAAGTTCGCTGAAGAAGCCAGGTTTCAAAACACCTCAACAATATGGAGTTACGCATGTCGGAGGAAACGCAAACCATCGAACACACCGAAGAACCGCATTTGACAATCGATCGAGACGAGCAAGTCGTTACAGTGACTCTGAATCGTCCTAAAGCAAAAAACGCATTTACTCTAGAAATGCTCGCCCGGCTTTGGGATGCGTGGCGAATGATTGACGAAGATCCTAGTGTGCGGTGTGCAATCTTGACAGGAGCAGGGGGGGACTTTTGCGCCGGAGCAGATCTCAAGATGATGCATGGTAGTCAGGAAGACAATCCGTGGCACGCTAAGTACCGAGAAGACCCGGAGCTACACTGGAAGGCGCTCTTGCGGCACTATACGCTTAAAAAGCCTCTTATAGCAGCGGTGGAAGGAGTAGCGGTAGGTGGGGGAACAGAAATTTTGCAAGCGACGGACATTCGAGTGGCAGCTGAGGGCTCCATGTTGGGAGTGACTGAAGTAGCTTGGGCGCTCTTTCCGCTTGGTGGATCTACCGTCCGTCTCGCTCGTCAAATTGGTTATACGAATGCGATGGAAATGCTGCTAACGGGAAAGCGAATTGATGCCCACGAAGCTAAAGAGATCGGTTTGGTTGGGCATGTTGTGCCCAAGGGCGAGGCCCTAACAAAGGCTCGAAAAATTGCAGCGAAAATTGCGAGTAATGGTCCCTTGGCTGTTCAAGCAATCAAACGTTCAGTGAAGGAAGGATTGCTTTTGGATGAGCGAGAAGCACTCAAATTAGAGCTAGAAATCGGCCAGCCTATTTTTGCAACAAAGGATGCGAGGGAAGGTCCGCGAGCGTTCGCAGAGAAAAGAAAACCAGAATTTAAGGGGGAGTGAGACCTCTTGGAGCTCGAAGGATTGTTTAGATCATCCGTTCTTGGTTTTCCCAATAGGGTTCACGTAGTTTGCGCTTGAGCAATTTGCCGTTGGGATCTCGTGGCATAACTTGGATGAAGTCGATGGTTTTCGGGCACTTGTATTTTGCTAAATTCGCTCGGCAAAAGGCGAGAATATCTTCGGCGAGATCCTCGGTGCCCGCGCTACCATCGAGAAGTTCTACGACTCCTTTGACTTCTTCTCCCCAATCGGAATGGGGAATACCAAAGACGGCAACATCGGCAATTTTATCGTGTTGGTGCAGGGCGGACTCAATTTCAGCCGGGTAAATATTTACGCCTCCTGAAATAATCATGTCTGACTTGCGATCACAGAGGTAAAGATAACCATCTTCATCCATGTATCCTGCATCGCCAACGGTAAAAAAACCGTCGAGCCAGGCTTTTTCAGTTTTGTCACTATCACCGTGATACTTGAAACTGATGTCGCCCATTTTGATGTAGACGGTGCCAATCTCTCCGGTGGGGCACTCTTCTTGGTTATCATCACAGATCTTGATTTGCGAAATTGGCCAAGGCGTGCCGACGCTTCCTGGCTTTTTTAACCATTGTTGAGGGGTTGCTAGAGTGCCGCCTCCTTCCGAAGCTGCGTAATATTCGTAAACCACCGGGCCAAACCAGTCGAGCATTTTTTGTTTTGTTTCATTGGGGCATGGGGCGGCACCATGTATGACGTGAGTCAAGGATGAAATATCGTATTGAGAGCGAGTCCTTTCGGGGAGAGCAAGAAGTCGATGAAATTGTGTTGGTACCATGTGGGTATGGGTGACCTTGTACTCTTGTGTTGAACGAAGATATTCCTCAGCGTCCCACTTAGGGAGGATGACCACCGTGTGCCCAAGATGCAGGCTGTAAGTAGTGAAATTCAAGACCGCGGTATGGTATAGCGGCGAGCAGCAAAGATGCACGTTTTCACCCTCGGGAACGATTCCAAAGAGCATCAAGAACATCCCCAATTGAGTAGCAATGCTGTCTGGGTCGGCTTCGGGAATGGGCCGCCGCACGCCTTTAGGCTTTCCTGTTGTGCCGGAGGTGTAGTTCATGACGGTTCCGGGTAGGCGGTCAGAGGGCATGTCGGTCGGTTGTCCGGTTTTTAATTCCGAAAACTCCAAGAACCCTTCCGCGAGCTGGGTGGAAAAGCGCGCCTCGACTGGAAAATCAATCGAGTTCATTGCGTTGTTGCACTGGGGGGTAAATTCCTTCGAGCAAACCAGTATCTTGGCGTCGCTGTCTTGGAGAATGTAGGCAATCTCCGGAGCGACCAGGTTGTGATTTATTGGAACCAAATAGTAGCCGGCCTGGGCGATTGCCAAATATATTTCAATAATGGCCGGTTCGTTTCTGAGCACCGTGGCTACGGTATCCCCCGGTTGGAAACCTCGTTCCCTAAGAGCGTGCACGATTTGATTTGCGCTCTGGAGAAGTTCGGCGTTGGTTGTTCTTTCTCCCTCAGGGGTTATCAATGCTATTTGATTCGGAGAGCGTTGGGCAATATTCCAAAATCCCAGGTTTTCCATTGCGCAAGTCCTATTTGATTACGAGTTAATAGAGTTTCTTTATTCGACCATGCTAGAGCAGCCTGCATCCCAATATGCCTTTAGGCTAGTGATTTTGGCCTCATCGTTGAATGTAATGATATCGACGATATCCACGGCCATACCGGGTCCCCCTTCACTTCGGGTGACCATGCGAAAGAGCAACATACCTTCGTTGCCGCAAATAACGGCCCGTTGGATTTCAGGAATAAAGCGCATGGGCAGTTCGTGGACTCGATCCCAGAATGCGGCAATGGCCTCTTTGCCCTTGTGAGTAGGGGTCGAGACCGGATCTTCAAGAGTAGCATTATCAGCGAAGAGTGCGAGCCAACTTTCTTTGTTATTGGTGCTCCAGCCCTCAAGGTAGGCCGCAAGTTGCGCCTTCAATTTCTTTTCATTGGCCATGCAAACCCTCCTTTTGTCGATGACAGGGGCCAGGATAGAACATGTTTCAACTAGGGTGCAAGGGCGAATTCTCTTGCGGGCAGGTTGGCCTAAAGTTTATGTCGCGCTTCTTTACTCAGGCTGCCGGGATACTCAGGGCTTCGGTCAGGTGCCCGAACCCACTAAGAATTCTCATGAATCGAAGTTAGAGCAAAGAAGTAGGAGTTTTTCGAACCTCTCAATCAAGAAGCGTACCAATTGCCTACAAAAGTTTGACATTCAACCTTCTTTCTTGACAGATGCATTCTCAACTGGTCATTCTCGCCCCCGTGGCAGAGTCCCAATTCAGCAAAGTGATCTGAGTAAAGAGGTGGGTGTGATGTGTTGAAGCGAGCCACAAAAAGCACTGTATGAAAGAGCAAAAAATGCTATGCCCGATGGTGCTGTGCAGAAGCGAAATTAGTTGGATTTACAAATAGCCAAATAGTATAGACGTGATGGGACGCAATTGAATGAATTCAACCTCCACCGATTCGGGAACGGGTACCCACAAAAAAAGTTCAATTGAAAAGTGGGCTTTTGAAATAGGGCGGTTTGCGAGTCGTCACAGTATTGCGGTTCTTGGGGTTATTCTTTTTATTACATTAGCGTTAACGCCGTATTTGACGGTGATCGAATACGATGACGACATTCTTAAGTTTCTCCCCGACAATTCACCGGAGGTAGAGCGCTTTGAGGAGATAGGCAATCGATTTCAAGGATTGTCGATTGCGTTAGTGGGCATTGAGGTCACACAAGGAGATCTCTTTTCTATCGAGCGGCTCTCTGCGCTTCGCGAGTTGACCGAAGGCTTGCGCCAAGTTGAGGGCGTAGCGTTTTCTTCTAGTATCACTGAACTTCAAGATGTTTCCGTTGAGGAGTCGGAGTTTGGTGAGGAAATGGCTGTGGTTTCAGATTTAGTCGGGGAGTTGCCCTCGCCAGATTCCGCTGAGGATACCGCTGCTATAATGAGTACGCTTCGGTCTCGGGTGCTGTCGCGAAGTCACATTCGCGGGGCTCTGATTTCAGAAGCAGGAAATGCGGCCCTGATTCTATGTTATCTGGATGCCGATGTTCGGCTCAAGGATGCAGCCGATGGTATACGAGCTCAGACAGAAAAGATTTTGGGCAGTTTGGGAAACCCGTTTAAGGTGCACTATGGTGGAAGCCCGTTCGTTGGCTCCTATATTGTGCACAACACGCGTCGAGATGTTGTGCGCTTAAGTCTCCTATCCGGGATTGCAATTATCATGATTTTGTTTGCAACCGCGAGAAGTTTCGGTGGTGCCTTGATCGCGTTAGCATCCGTTGGGATTGGTATTGTTTGGGTCATCGGTTTAATGGGGTTGTTGGGGCAGCCGCTGACATTAGTTTCCTCTTCATTGCCAATGCTTTTACTGGCATTGGGAAGCGCTTATTCTATTCATATACTGGTTCGCGTCTTTAAGCATTTGGATGATGGAGCCAAGACCCGAGAGGAGGCAGTACAGCAAGCGGTGCAAGAGGTTGGGCCGCCTATTTTTATTGCTGGGCTTACAAGTGCACTCGCTTTTTGGTCGTTTTTGGCTATGGATATTGAGCCAATGCGAAGATTTGGTGTCTGGATGTTTGTGGGCACGATGGTGATTGTTGTGTTGGCCCTTTTGGTCGTTCCTGCGGCGTGTGCGCTTGTTCCGCTTCGAGTTCAAGCTGGCGGTAGAACGCCGCGCTGGGCGTTGCAAGCAATGACTGGTACGGCGCGGGCAGTTGTGAATCACCCGTTCGCGGCAGCAATTTCGTTGGTTGCGGTCGTTAGTTTGTCAGTTTGGTTTGTAGGGGATGGTAAACGCTACATGACCATGAGGGACTTCTTTTTAGAGGGGAGCGAGCCTGTCCTAGCGGAGGATTTCTTGGAGTCTCAACTCGGTGGCTCGGTCTTTATGCAAATCCAAGTTAAGGGCGATATCAAAGACCCCCTCGTTTTACGACAAATCGACCGCATCGCCGCCGTGGCTGGAAGCCAGCTAGGGGTAACCAGTATCCAGTCCATTGTGGAGCCAATGGTCATTGCCAGCGAGGCGCTTCATGGCGATTCTAGAATTCCGACTGCGATAGAGACGACTCGTGCGATTGCTTCCTTAACAGATGGGGATCCTAACCTCAGAGTGATTGTAGACCCAAAGTGGGAGCATGCGCTTATCCACGTGAAGGTGAAGGGAGAGCACGTTTCTTCTGCACTGGCATTGCTTAAGTTGTACGATGGGCCCGTTGGAGACGATCTTCGTGGGGGGCGAGTTGGGGTGCTTCGCGAGGCGTTGACTCCTGAGCTTTCCAATTTTGAAATTGAGGAAGTTAAGAAACATCTAATGCGCATCTATGAGCGAGCTGGAGAGGTAAGGGTTGATCCGGCCGCGCTTCATTTGGCACTGACTAAGTTGCCGCCAAATCGGGATGCGGCAAGTTTGCTCCCTGAGATCGAAGAACAACTTCGCACAATTATCGAGGAAGACGAGTTGATTTATCTTGAGGAGGGCAAAAGTATTGCGGAGTTTGCGAAAGCTATCAGTAAGCTGATTGTGGATAAAGAACGGCCCTTTGGTACCGAAAGTTTGATGCCCCTGGCGATGGAAGTGGCTTCGCGTGAGGATAGGGAGGACCCAGAGGGGCTCAAAGAAAGTGTAGCCTATATCGCTGAATTGTTAGGGGACAATCTCAACAAGGGGATTTCGCTCTATAGAGAGAAGGAATTGGCGAAGCTATTGCCGGAAGATAAACGTAGTGTTTATTCAGGTACTTTGGGACGAGCTGCAGGGGTGTTGCTGGATCCGTATGCTTCGTTGCCTGCGAAGTTGACTCAAGGGATTCCCGAAAGCGGTATTATGGGAAGGGCTTCCGTTGATTTTGATGTGACTGGTTCACCTGTGGTGTACGAAGGGATGAATACGAGCGTTCAGCGAAATCAGGAAGTTAGCTTAATGATTTCGAGTGTTTTGGTTCTTTTGGCCTTGGGTTGGTTTTTTAAGAGTATAGTGCTGGCCTTAATTGCTGCGGTGCCCGCAGGTTTTACTCTTTTAGTTACGTTTGGGTTGATGGGATTTCTTGGAATACCAATGGATGTCGGTACGTCTATGATGACCTCCATTGCGATTGGGATCGGGATAGATTATGCCGTGCATTTCCTTTGGCACCATGGTGTGCCTACTCGAGAGAGGGCCGATGCTGTTTTGGTAGAATCCATGAATGCGACAGGGTGGGGTATTGTGATCAATGCATTGGAAGTGGCCGTGGGTTTTGCCTTGCTTGCACTCGGTACGATTGTTCCCATGAGAAATGTTGGGATTTTGACTGCGTCTGCAATGTTGGTCAGTGCGGTAGCTACTTTAGTTTTGTTACCAGCTCTAACCCGATGGATAACACCGTTCTTAAGAAGGAGAACATCTGTATGAGATTCAGAGCCTTAATATTGGCGAGTAGTTTGAGTTTAATCCCTTGTGTTGCGAGTGCTGAGGTACCCAACCTGGAGGCACTTATAAAGAAGGGGGGCCAAGCGATTCTAGAATATTCCGACAAGGCAGCAAACCCCTACACTGATCGCACATTTATTGTTCAAATGCGTCTCGAGGGCGGCAATGACGATGGGCGAAAGTTGAAAATGAAGATGATATCTAAGCACGGCACTCGGACTGCGATTCGATTTCAAGAACCTTCAGATTTGAAGGGCCTGGCGCTGGTGATCAAGGGGGCCTCTGAGATTTATGTGAAACTGCCAGGCACTCGAAAAGTACGCCGGGTTGCTTCTCATGCTCGGAAGCAGGGCTTTCAGGGAACCGATTGGAGCATGGATGATTTGCGTCTTTTGCATTTGGCACCGTCCTTTGATGCGACGATTAAAGAGGTCACTAATACTCATGTTATCTTGAACCTTATCAAAAAGCCCAAAGCTGATCTTCCTTACAGCCGAATCATTGCCCATCTCCCCAAGGCGCATCTTGTGCCGGAGCGAATGGAGTATTTTGACGAAGAAGGAACAAAAATTAAGGTTCAGCAGCGTTCCAATATGCAGAAAAATAAGGCCGGAAGAATGTCCTATGTGAGCAACAAGATGACCGACTTGATTCGAAATCACTCTACTTACCTTGAGGTGCTCGAAGAAAGTCATGAGCGCGTGCCAGATAGAACGTTTAGTAAACGATGGTTGGTGCGGGGGTCGTAGATGCAGATGCGTTGGTGGTTAGCGTGTGTTGGGTGGTTGGTTTTAGCGGCTTCTGGAGCGTCGGCTCAGGACCTAAAGAGCTATCTCGAGTCGGACTTTCGGTATGCAATTGCAGGCAAGGAGGGCACTGAATCAGGGGTTATTAATCGGTTTGAGAATACCCTAGGGATGGCGACCTATTTGGAGGGAGATTTCTTGGCTGCTGCCATTGATTTGCGAGTCTCCTATTTTGGCGGGGATTTGGGTTCCTTTGGTGATTTGATGGCGAATAATGCCGATTTTCCACCTCGAGC
>CAXGXL010000051.1:0-12623 GCA_964013555.1 uncultured bacterium | reverse complement strand
TTACGGGTTATCGGTTAGAAAAGATCCTCAAAAGATCAAAGCAGAGCCATCGACCTAAAGCAACTTAAGCGATTGTTTTTAAAGCATTAATTCCTGCTATTGAATTCTCGAACCAAATCTCGAGCGATGACAACACGCTGAATTTGAGAGGTGCCTTCGTAGATTTGAAGCAGTTTGCTGTCACGCATCAATTTTTCGACCACATATTCGTCCGTATATCCGTATCCGCCGAAAACCTGAACCGCATCCGTAGTAACTTGCATCGCGGCATCCGCGCCAAAAGCTTTAGCACAAGCGCTGTGCGTCCCCCTTAACTCGCCCCGATCTACAGCTAACGCCGCATTGAGGGTCAATAACCTCGTAGCCGTGTAGGAGATCTCCATATCGGCTATCATCCTCGCCACCATTTGATGATTGATGATGGACGTGCCGAATGTCTTTCGATCGCAGGAATATCGCAGTGACTCATCCCGCGCTCGGCGAATGACCCCAGCTGCCGCGCAAGAAATCCAAGGACGCGAGCGATCAAAACTTCGCATGGCCAATTTGAAGCCAGCTTGGGTATCCACCAACAAATTCGCTTGCGGTACCGCTACATCCTCAAGGACGATATCGCAAGTGTGGCTAGAGCGTTGACCCATCTTATGGACCAACCCTTCCGTAGACACGCCATCCCAATCCGCTTCGACAATGAATGCGGCAATCCCATCATGGCCCACGCTACCTTCTGCCCTCGCAAAAATAACAAACCAGGAGGCCATATCGGCATTAGTTATCCAGCGCTTAACCCCATTTAGAATGTAGTGGTCGCCCTTTTTGACAAAATGAGTAACCATCGCAGCGACATCCGAACCTGCATCCGGCTCAGAGCACCCATAGGCTGCATAAATGGGCTCCTCCATCAATCGCCCCAGATAAGATTTCTTTTGAGCATCAGTACCAGCAATAATAATCGGCATAGCCCCCAGCAGATTCGCGTTAACCGTGGTCCCAATACTGGTACAACCGTATTGGATCTCCTCGCTGATCAGGCAATTATCGAAACACGAAAGTTCAGGGCCTCCTGCAACCTGTGGAATCTCAAGGTTGGTAAGTCCCGCCTCCCAAAGAGTTCGGTAAATCTCACTAGGAAATTCACCACTCTTATCAAGTGCCATATCGACACGAGGCTCGACGATTTCATCACGGACAAGTCGCCTAGCGGACTCGACCATCATTTCCTGCTCTTGAGTTAATTGGAACATCAAGCCGATTCTCCAACGAAAATCATGAAGGGCTTTGATTTCCGAAGAGCTGAGGGTTCAACTTGATATCCGCTCGATTTCGTAAAAAACGCAGCCAATCACGAAAAACCTGAGCGCGTTTAGTGGACACAGCTTGTGTTCGCAACTCCTCTTTCTCATCGGCGAATTGCGTTAAATCAGGCACTTCACGTTCTTTAAGCTGCACCACGAAATAAGACTGGCCCACCTTGTACGTTTTTCCGAGAACCTTGCTCTCTTGGGCCGCGGCAAAGAGATCTGCATGCAATTCAGGAGAGAAGCCAATTCGAGGAATCGACTCTTGACTCTTTAAGATCCAAGGGGTCTCTTTTCGAATCGGCAACGGAGCAGCTTCATCCGAAGCCGACTCGTCCTGGGTCCGAGTCAAATCAGTCAAACTCTCACCAGCTTTTAACTTAGCTAGCAAGGCCTCTGCATCCACTTTCGCTTTTTCATTGGCTGCCTTCTTTTGAAGAAGATTCTTTGCAACCTCAAGCTTAACTTCCTCAAACTTTTTGGGCTGAGGCTCTACCAACTCAACCACTTCCAATAGGTGAAGTCCCTTGCCCGTTTTAACGGGTTCGTCTACCAATTTAGGCTCCGTACCTTCAAATAGGGCCACCTCCAAAGCTTTGGGAAGCTCACCTCTTACGAAAGTTCCCATCTCTCCACCTTTAGAGGCACTAGAAGTATCTTGAGAGTGCTCTTTAGCAAGAGCGGCGAAGTCGGCTCCTCCGGCAATCTGAGCCTTAAGATCGACCAAGTAATTTCGAGCTTCCGCTATTTGCGCTTCGGTTGCATCCCGAGGCAGAGTTCTCATGATTTGACGCGCTTTAACTTTCTTATTGGTCTGGTAGCGATAGGACTCTTTGTCGAACACAGCCTTAACCGCTGCTTCTTGCTCAGTTGCATACGCGCTGGCGTCTTCATCACTTACACTCTCAATGGCATCGGCCTTGGGTGTAAACGACACAAAGGTAGCCATAGCTCGGTTATTCGCCCGCTCGTACTCAGTCTTTAACTCGTCATCGCTAACCGAAACGCCGTCAGTGACAATCCGAGCTATTTTTTGACCGCGGATCCTGTCTCTCATGGTGTCCTCAAAACGACGAATAGTGGTCTGAAACGTACCAGACACCCAATTCTCGTATTGCTGAACACTCACTTCTTTGACCCCGAAACGAGTCTCCAGGTACTCTAGGAGCTCATCATCGCTGACAACAATCCCCCTAGCGGCAGCCTCGTTTTTTAAGAGAATCTCGTCGACCAAGCCATCGATAACCTGCTCTTTGATCCCCAACTTCTCGATCATTTCAGGAGTCAGAGTTCCCGCAGAACTATACCGGCGACGCCATTGATCAACCTGCTGGCTATATAGAACGGCAAAATCTTGTTGCCGAATAATATCGCCATCCACCATAGCCGCATAAGAGCCGCCTCCCGGCGCGCAGGTACCGCCACCTGGACCAAAACTCACAGCAAAAACAAAGATGATGACCCCTAGCACGAAGTACATCACCGTAGACCCACTATTTCGACGCATCACATCTAACATGACGCTCCTATATCGCGCAGTGGTGATAGGAGCAATAGCAACGAACTCCAAGGTTCACTCTCAAATGCAACGCGTACGCTCTAAATTTCGCGAGTCTTAAAAATCTCCGTAGACAAATACCGCAATTCTTCAATGGACTGCTCGATATCATGCATGGCGGTGTGCTTGCCCGAATCAGGCTTGGTATAGGTTTTCCCGTACCACCAATCTCCCAATTCTTTGATAGTCGAGACATCGATATTTCGATAATGCAGATAGCCCTCGACTTCGGGCATGTATTTTACCAAGAACCGACGGTCCTGACCGATTGAATTGCCACAAAGGGCAGCACTTCTGTACGTGCAGTGCCGAGTTATTAATTCCATGGTCTGGCGTTGAGCATCCCCCAGAGAATTCTTCGAATTCCGAATTTGCTCGAGGAGCCCAGATTTCGTGTGCATTTTTCGAACAAAGGGATCCATCGACTCCAGCACCGAATCCGGCTGCCAAACGACAAGATCAAGAGGAGTCCCAACTCGATTCAGTTCCCGGTCGGTCACTATGACCGCAATCTGAACAATCGCGCAGGTTTCCGGATTGAGCCCGGTCATCTCGAGATCCATCCAAACCAATCTATCATCGGTCGCTTTAGTTGCCTGGGTAGAATTATTTCCGGCCATCGCCACTCTCCGTTTATTGAACGAAAACAAAAGTAGACGAAATGGCATCCTTTGGAGCCGAAATCAACCAGCCGGCCGATTGCATTTTCAAAGCCATGGCTGCATTAGGGTGCTGGTGCTGGGGCTGGGGCTGGGGCAGAGGGGGGTTCAGGAATCACCCCTGTAGCAAAAGCTAACCAGACTCCCAAAACAACCAAGAGAAACCCACCCCCTAAGACGCTCGCTATCATTAGGTGCTCTTTCCAATTCCCTCGTGGATTTAGCTCGGCCCCAATGGAGGCAATTGCTTTGTTCGGGTCCGAACTCGAATTACGAATTTTCTTATTTACCATTGAGACCTTTTAGCTAGAATTGAGCAAGCAGTGAAGAGACGAAGGCCAACCAAATCCCCGGAAAACCCACCGATGAGCATCGGCATTGGGTAGGGCCCCAGCCTCAATGCACGGCTCTCTAATAAGAGACAATCAAGCTCGATTTTTTTTAGCGTCAACCCGTACTCAGCCTCGGAAGGGCAAAAAGACGCGACGCGTCACGACAAAAACAATGTTTTTGTTGAAATTTAACTGCCTGACATATATACCGTAGTTACTTACTTATGTTTATTCCGGTAACCGTCATTGTTCTAAGGAGCCGCACTCATGGCCACAATCTCATTGCCAACGCCACTACGACCCTATGCAGATAAGAACGCGGAGGTTCCCGTAGCGGGTTCCACCGTCGGAGAGCTCCTTGGGGATTTGATTGCAAAACACCCCAGCCTGCAAAAGCATCTTTTCGGTGAAGATGGTAGATTAAGAAGTTTCGTCAATATTTATCTCAATGATGAAGATATTCGCTACCTGGAGAAAACCGAAACTCCGGTAAAAGAATCGGATTTATTGAGCATCATCCCGTCCATCGCTGGAGGATGCCGGTGACCGACCTAAGTCACGAAGAAATACGCCGATACTCACGCCACCTCATTATGCCCGAAGTCGGGATAGAAGGTCAGAAGAAGCTCAAGGAGGCATCCGTACTCTTAATTGGCACCGGTGGCCTCGGAAGTCCCGCTGCGATGTACTTAGCCGCAGCGGGAGTTGGACACCTTGGGCTTTTAGACTTTGATGTAGTCGAAGAGTCGAATCTACAACGACAAGTTATTCATGGGCAAAGCACCTTAGGAGTCCCGAAAGTTGAAAGCGCCAAAAACCGTCTAGAGGATATTAATCCGCATATTAAAATCACCCCATACGATGAGGCACTTAGCAGCGAAAACGCTCTCGAAATCCTTGAGCCTTACGATATAATCGCCGATGGCACCGATAATTTTCCAACGCGATACTTGGTTAACGATGCCTCTTGCCTTTTAGGCAAACCAAACGTCTACGCCAGTATTTTTCGATTCGAAGGACAGCTCTCCGTATTCGACTCGAAACAAGGCCCTTGCTATCGCTGCTTGTATTCAGAACCTCCACCACCGGGCTTGGTCCCATCGTGCGCCGAAGGCGGAGTGTTGGGAATTCTCCCCGGCGTGGTAGGAGTTCTTCAAGCGACCGAGGTGATCAAGTTAATATTAGGAGCTGGCGACTCCATGGTTGGCAGGCTGCTCTTATTTGATGCGCTTGGAATGAAATTTAGGGAACTAAAACTTCGCAAAGATCCCGAATGCCCCCTTTGTGGCCCCAATCCCACACTAACCGAGCTCATCGACTATCAGCAATTTTGTGGTGTTCCAGCCAACGACCATCAAGTACCAGAGAGTCCAGAAGCTCTCCCCTTAGAAATCACGCCAATGGAGCTGAAAAGTCGTCTCACCACCAACCACCTCCAGCTCGTCGATGTGCGCGAACCCCATGAATGGGATATCTGTCGGATCGAAGGTGCCACTTTGATTCCACTCAAAGAAATCGAAAACCGCGCTAACGAACTCAATTCACACAACGAGATCATCGTGTATTGCAAAGGTGGAGTTCGCTCCATGAAAGCTCTAACAACATTGCAAGACAAGGGGTTCTCAAACATCAAGAGTCTGCGGGGAGGAATCACCGCATGGAGTGAGCAGGTCGATTCTTCTATTCCGCAATATTGAAAGAATTGACGTGCACTCCTACTTGCGAGGAGCCCCTGCGATTAGCACATGCAATTAGGTCGCGACATGCTCATGAGCATGATACGAGCTTCGAACCAAAGGACCACTTTCGACATGCTTAAAGCCCCGAACAAGGCCCTCCTCTTTGAGGGCTTGAAACTCCTCAGGGCTATAAAACTTCGCAATGGGGGCGTGCTTTTTAGTCGGATTTAGATATTGCCCCATGGTAAAAACATCGCAGCTCACTTTTCGCAAGTCATCCATGACCTCACAAACCTCAGAAGTCTCTTCCCCCAACCCCAAAATAAGACCCGTTTTCGTGCTCATCGCAACGCCAGTTTGCTCACGAAAAGCATTGGCTCTCTCCAGCACCTCCAGCGTTCGCGCATAGTTCCCCTTACTCCGCATTCGCGGGTGAAGTCGTGGAACCGTTTCAGTATTGTGGCTAAAAATATCAGGAGAAGCTTTAAAGACGCGCTCCAATTGCAGCCAATCGCCACCAAAATCGGGGGTAAGAACCTCAATGGTGCAATCGGGCGATTCACGTCGGATCGCCTCAATCGTTGCAACCCAATGCCCTGCACCGAAGTCCGGCAAATCATCTCTGTCTACACTAGTAATAACAGCATGCCTCAGCCCCATGACCCTCACTGCTTCAGCCACATTGTCGGGTTCAAGCAAATCCAATGGTTTTGGCCTGCCACTTGTAACATCACAATACCTACAAGCTCGGGTACAAATTCCTCCCATGATCATAAACGTTGCGGTTCGGTGTTCTCCCCAACACTCCCAAATATTCGGGCACCGGGCCTCTTCACAAACAGTGTGAAGCTTCAGGTCTTTAACCAATCTGGATACTTCCTTGTATCCCTCGGTCTCGCGTACCTTTACCCGCATCCAGCTTGGTCGGCGCGCTTTGCTGCCCTTTTTAGGAATTCCGAGTTTTACTAGAGAGTCTGTCTTCATAAAAACTACCGCTCGCGGCGCATATTGGCGACGCTTATGATTATTCTACCTAGCTCTTGTGAGCACCGAAAGCGCGATTGTCAACCTTCTTCCTCTTCAACAAGAGCACTGGGCTCAGCGTAATATCCCTCACGTTTAAAAATGGTCGTTAAGTGCCGAATCAAACTTTTCTCAACCTCTTGAATAGGCAGTACTTTTCCACAAAGTTTCTCCAGAGAAGTAACTCCTCTGCCCTCAAGCCCACAGGGTACTATCAGATCAAACCCCCTTAAATCCGTAGAAACGTTTATTGCAAAACCATGCATGGTCGTCCATCGCGAGAGACGAACCCCAATCGCAGCTAATTTGTAGTTACCAACCCAAATACCGCGAAGTCCTTCTACCCGATCTGCTACCACCCCAAAATCAGCCGCAGATCGAATCAAGACTTCTTCGAGATTCCAGACGTATTTCCTGACATCTTTCTCCCCGTCTTGCAGCTTTAGGATCGGATAACCCACAATCTGCCCGGGTGCATGATAGGTAACATCTCCACCTCGACCACTGGCAAAAAGATCAATGCCCTTTTCTGACAAACTCTCCCGACTAACGAGAATATTGCCATCACCGGTATTCTTACCGGTGGTGATAACCGGCGGGTGCTCTAATAGAAAAAGCGTGTCATCACATCGTTCCTCGACAACCGCACGATGACGCGCTTTTTGTAATTCATGAGCTGGACCGTAAGCGACGCATCCAAGCTTCTCAATTCTCAAAGGACGCTGCACTTAACCCAGTTCAGCTTCATCGAATTCTTCAATACCAACCTTAATCTTCTTCATGAAGGCATCGGCATCGGCACCATCGACTAGTCGATGATCAAAAGACATGGACATATAAGCCCGAGTTCGAATACCGATCATATCGTCAATGACCACTGGGCGCTTTTCAACAGCGCCTACGCCCAAAATAGCGACCTGGGGTTGGTTGATGACCGGTAGACCGAACATCGGACCGAAAACCCCTGGGTTGGTGATAGTAAACGTCCCATTTTGAACTTCATCAGGCTTGAGCTTTTTCGTTCGTGCCCGCTCAGCCAAATCGTTCGCACGACGGGTCAAGCCTAATAAATTCAATTCATCAGCTCCGGAAACAACGGGAACCAACAAGCCCCAATCAAGGGCTACCGCAATCCCCAAATTAACATTGCGATGATAAATTATTCTCTCGCCATCTAGGCTCGCATTCAGCGTAGGATAAGCCTTAAGAGCGTCTACAGTAACCTTTAGAATAAAAGAGGTGAAAGTCAGGTTGACGCCATGGCGCTCTTGCCACGTCCGTTTGTACTTCTTACGAAGGTCCGCCACTTTACTAAAATCCACTTCCCAAACCGTTGCCACATGAGGAGATACATGTTTCGAAATAACCATATGCTCGGCAATCTTCTTGCGCATAGTGGACATCTCTTCAATTCGATCGCCTTCCATCACCTTGCCTCGAAAATTAGCTGGCAACTCTTGAGGCATGCCAAACATCGATGGCGCTGAGACCGAATGTGCCGACTGAAGAACTGGCGCTGGCGCTGACGCTGGCGCTGCACTACCAGCCGAATCAATGTAGGCCACAATGTCTTTTTTCGTAACTCGGCCGCTGATCCCAGTGCCAGATAAACGACTGATGTCAATTCCATGCTCGGACGCAATCTTACGAACGACAGGAGAGCTTTTGGTCTTGCGACGCTCCTCGACACTCGCGACATCCGAGGAAGGTGCGGGTGTTTCAGCTGAAACAGAAGAAGTTGCCGCCTGCTCAGTGACTGCTGGGCCCGATGTTGGTTTTGAAGCCCCTAGAGACTCTCCGGCTTCACCGATAACAGCCACCACCGTATTAATCTCAACGGTTTCGCCTTCTTTCGCACGAATCTCTAAGAGGACCCCGGATTCCGGCGATGGGATTTCCGCATCGACCTTGTCGGTTGAGATTTCGAAAAGAGGTTCATCTCGTTCGACGCTGTCTCCCACAGCTTTAAGCCAAGTTGTAATGGTACCTTCTGCAATCGATTCCCCCATTTGAGGCATGATAACGTCGTGAGCCATTCTTAATTCTCCTTCAATATGCCATTCAAAACTTCTAGCTCCCAACCCGGCAGCCGACGGTGCCTTATCAAGTTCAAGCCGTTTACCCAACCCTTCATAAATAATTCGATAATATGCTTAAAAATTGACGCCTTAGCGAAAGTAACGAACTATTGTCTTAACTAATTATTTAGGAGAGTCCCCATGAATAGTGCATTTAGTTTCGATATCGACATCGATCTGACTTCCATCCTTGGACCTAGCCCCTGTGCAAACGACATGCTCCTTGATTCTAAATGGTACGAGATGGCTCATCCACAATCCAGACGTTCCGAGGAGCTTCAGCAAAAATTGGATCGCGCCTTGGACAGCGCCCTTTACTCTCTGGCAAAACGAGCGGCTCAAGGAGAAAAACGTGAGCGGCGAAACGCTGCCCGAGTGCCCATAGACCTGCAGCTCAATATCGCCGGAGCGAGGCCCTTAAGAATAAAAGACCTATCAGCAACAGGACTTGCGTGTATTGGAGCGCCAAGCGCTCCGGTTATGGACATCGAATTCACTCTTCCCGGGTTAAAGATTCCTATTGAGTCGAGGGCTGAGGTAGTCCGCTACGATGATTCCAGTTCCACTCCAGAGGTAGGTTTGCGCTTTGTGCAACTTGATGCCCCTTATCGTGAATTCATCCTCGCCTATATTGCAGATCGAGACACAACTATGTAATGGCATTCCGTTATGGAACCAAAACGATTTAAAACTAGATTGCTGGCACTTATAGTCGCTACGACACTAATCCTGCCTTTTTCCGCCCATTCCAAACCCTTCGTGATCAAGAACTCCCAAAGAATCGAGCGCCCACAACGATTTGATATTGTTGGCCAACTTCATCGAAATAGCTTTGGAGCGTCCCTGTGGTTTTCCTTTCCCCTGCTTCACAAAGGTTTTATATCCAAACTAAATGATTCTTTTCACTTAGAAGCCGGGCTGATAACCTCGTACATTTGGGTTACCGAATATTATTCAGCTTTTTACGGAATTCCCGCCTTGGGAGTGAGATGGGACTTTCACCTCACCCAAGAATGGACGGTATTTGCAACGGCTAAATTTGGGTGGATGTTGGGATTTACGCGAAATCCCCCCAATCCTCTTTATCCTTACCCGAGTGTTGGGGTTCATTGGAACGTTGACCGTGATCTATCCCTTCGACTTGAGACAAGCCACGAAGGCTTTTTGCAAGCCGGGCTGAGCTTTCCATTCTAGAATATTCATAGCCAGACTTTTTGCTCCTACGTGCCGGGCCAAGCCCCAATGATCTCGACTCGTAGGTTTTGAAGCTGGGGTCCACTCTCCCTTGCATCATACTTTCCCCCGAGCCATCGAGCTAAGCCCAAAGGAACTTTTGCCTCCTTGGCCACCCCCAATACCTCAAATGTGCTTGCTTTAAATTATTGAATTTTCGCTACCTACGAAAAAGCAACTCTTTTGCTCAAATGGGGGCAAATATACGTTTATTCTTAGAATCAGCGATTGCGAGACCTCCCCTGTTTTTATATAAGCGCTAAACTATGACAGACGTAAAATCGCCTCCAGGATCCGGTATCGAAAATCCACATATTTCCATCGAGATTGAAGATGAAATGCGCCAATCTTATCTCGATTATGCCATGTCGGTTATTATTGGCCGAGCCCTACCGGACGCTCGTGATGGTCTAAAGCCCGTACACAGACGGGTTCTCTACGCCATGCACGACTTGGGAAATCACTACAACCGCGCCTACAAAAAGTCGGCTCGTATTGTCGGGGATGTCATTGGTAAATACCACCCCCACGGTGACCAAGCGGTATACGATACCTTGGTGCGCATGGCTCAAGACTTTTCCATGCGTCACATGCTTATCGACGGGCAAGGAAACTTCGGAAGTGTTGACGGCGATTCCGCAGCGGCCATGCGATACACCGAAGTTAGAATGGCGAAACTCGCTGGCGAAATGCTCGCGGATATTGACAAAGATACCGTTGAATTTGGCCCAAACTACGATGACTCTCTTGAAGAACCGCTGGTTCTACCAACGCGCTTTCCCAACCTGCTGGTGAATGGCTCTTCAGGAATCGCGGTCGGTATGGCAACGAATATTCCCCCCCATAACCTCAACGAAGTCATTTCCGCCACGGTCGCTCTTATCGACAATCCAGAGCTCACTACCCTCGATCTGCGGCAGTATATCCCAGGGCCTGATTTTCCCACCGGGGGAATTGTTCACGGCACAGGCCAACTAGCTAAAGCCTACGAAACAGGCCGAGGAATCATCAAAGTCCGTGGCAAAGCCGCGGTAGAAGATTTTAAGGGGTCTGACCGAATTATAATCACCGAGCTTCCCTATCAAGTTAACAAAGCGTCTCTGGTTGAAAAGGTTGCCAATCTGGTTCGTGAAAAGCGCGTTGAAGGCATTCGTGATATTCGCGACGAGTCTGATCGAGACGGCATGCGAGTGGTGATTGAGTGTAAGCGAGACGCCTCTGGCGAGATCATTCTCAACCAACTTTATTCGTTAACAGCTCTTCAATCGTCTTTCGGAATCAATATGGTGGCCATCGTTGAGGGCCAACCTAGAACCGTATCACTCTACGATCTCATTCACTATTTCATCAAACATCGTAGAGATGTTGTAACTCGTCGTTCACGCTTCGAGTTACGAGAAGCTGAAAAACGATTCAACGTTGTATTTGGTTTACTCGCTGCAATCGACAGCATCGATCGCGTTATCGAAATCATCCGAGGAGCTAAAGACCAAGCCGAAGCCAAAGTGCAATTGCAAGCCGAAAAATTTGCGATGAGTGGTTCTTTTAAAGAATTGTGCACTCGCCTTTTAACTTTCGACTACGAAACCGGCAAAGCTGCGATGGAAAACGGTTTCACCCAGCTCAACGAGCGTCAAGCGCAAGCTATTCTCGACATGCGGCTAGCACGCCTGACGGGTCTTGAACGAGACAAGCTCTTAGCCGAAGCAGAAGAACTTCGAGACATCATTGAGCGTCTTATTGCTATATTGAGTTCTGACTCGCTCTTAATGCAGGTCATCAAAGACGAGCTTGCTGCCGTTCAAGAAGAGTACAAGCAAGAACGCCGTACACAATTGGTCGCCCAAGCTCTAGAGATGACAGATGAAGATCTGGTCGCGGAGGAGGAGTGTGTCGTTACCGTAAGTCACCTCGGCTACGTCAAACGAAACCCTACAGAGCTCTACCAAGCGCAAAACCGGGGCGGCAAAGGGAAAACAGCCGCAACCACGCGCGACGAAGATTTTGTGGAGAATATTTTCGTAGCTTCAACCCACAGCTACGTCCTTATCTTTACAGACAAAGGCAAAGTCTATTGGCTTAAAGTCTTTCAAATCCCGCAAGCGGGACGCTCAAGTCGAGGAAAACCCGTCGTCAACCTCACCACCATCGAGCCAGGCGAAAAGGTAATGGCGGTCTTGCCCGTTCAGGAGTTTGTCGAAGGACGCTTTTTAATCTTTGCAACGGCCAATGGGTATATCAAAAAAACTGATTTAATGGCTTTTGCTAAGCCCCGAGCTTCTGGCTTGATAGCCCTAAGCATAGATGATGACGACAAACTCATTAAGGTAGCTCTCACCAACGGCGACCAAGACATCATGGTTGGTACCCGTATGGGGATGGCAATTCGATTCTCCGAATCGGATGTAAGAGAAATGGGAAGAACTGCCCGTGGAGTTCGCTCCATTAAGCTAAAGCGCGATGGTGACAAGGTGGTTGGAATGGTCGTGGTTAGCCAAGAACAGCCCCATGTTCTCTCCATTTCAGAAAACGGCTATGGCAAACGTACAGCAATTGAAGAATACCGAAGCCAAGGTCGCGGTGGTTCGGGGATTACGAACTTTAAATTAAATGACAAAACCGGAAACGTTGCTGGAGTTGTTGGGGTTGATGCACAAGACGATATTATGGTCGTCTCCGACAAGGGAATGATGATCCGCACGGGAGTAGCACAAATATCATTGATCGGACGAGCTACCTCTGGCGTCCGGGTTATCAATGTAT
>CAXGXL010000050.1:0-12735 GCA_964013555.1 uncultured bacterium | reverse complement strand
ATTCGTTTCCCCCCCCTGCCCCCCTTCTCTTGGAAGCAACGCCTCACCCAAAAACAATGGTGGCGACCGTACCGCCATCTCCACGAGTCCTTTTGGCAAAGCTCTCTTTTGAAACTCATCGAACCTCACCCCGATCTAGCAACACTCTTACTTAGCCCACTCTCTTTCCTAGGTCACACCCCGAAAGAAAAGCTAACTCTTCTTCAAGCATCGAGACTGCTTTACTCTAGCTACCAGGGCCTCATTGCAACCACGGGCCCCTTGGACCCACTCAATCAACACCTGATTCAGGCAGCAAAAAGCCATGGCGTTATCCTTCACGACAATACCACCATCACCCAGATAGACGTGCAGCGAAGGCGTATTTCTGCATGCCGAACCAACCACGGAAAAATGCTTCGAAGCGACTGGTTTGTTCAAAGCACCAATCAGTGTATCGCCCCTCTATTCCCAAAACCAAAGTGGGCCAAGCGATACGCGCCAGATACCGGTCAGCCAGCTCCCAACGAAGCTCTATTTACAATGAACATCCTAGTGCACAAAGATGTCATACCGGAAGGAATGGCCAAAACAGTGTTCTTGGTTAACGGACGCGCGGCCCCGCGCGATGGGGCAGATCAAGATCAGCCCATTCTCCTTCGACAAGTAGATGCACTCCATCAAGTCAACGATAAGAATCAGAACATTCACTGGCGAACTTCCTCCGAGCACCAACTGCTTAGTGCCGCCAGCCCGATCGCCTTGGAAGCAATGACAAAGTCAGAAAAAATGGATGCCCTCAAACAACAACTAACAGAGCGTCTAGCGCGAGTTGTGCCCTTCCTAAATCACTTTGTTGAGTTAACTTCCTTTCCATCCACTCTTACTCCCCACCAGACCGAAGAAGTTCTCCCTGGCTCATGGAACGCCCACCCCATTTTCCCTTCCTCCACTGATTTGCATTTAGGACTTACCTCGAAAAACACACGGACCTCTATTAAGAATCTACTTTTGGGAAATTGTGAAATAGTTCCGAGCCTAGGGGTAGAGGGACAATACATTACAGCTTTAGCAGTTGCAGACGAAGTCACTCAACGATTGGTGCGGCGCAAAAAGTGAGTCTAACCCAACCCCGCCTCTCCGAATAATTCATCTGGACTTTGTCCCTTTTTCATCGCGATGCACTCCACTTCGATCCCGACTCCTTTAGGTAAACCCGCGACCTCTACGGCTGCTCGAGCCGGAAGAGACCCTCCAACAAAGAACTTTTGATACACTGAATTCACCGCTTCGAAATTCTTTAAGTCCGTGAGAAAAATAGTAACCTTTACTACTTCGTCCATTTGAAAACCCGCGTCTTGGACAATATTACGCAAGTGATTGAAAGAGAGCTCTGCTTGTCGTTTGATATCTCCGGTAAAAACATTGCCACTTGGAACTTCAATAGGAATTTGACCCGAAACAAATAAAGTAGCTCCTGGTTGTTCTACCAAAACAGCCTGCGAATAAGCACCGACGGGTTTGGGTGCCTTTCGAGACTGTATTTGCTTATGAATTGCTGGTCGTCTTGCCATAATATTGCTCCCGGTTCAGATTGAGGAATAGACCTATAATGGAAATAGGCATAATTTCTCAAGAAGAGGACTCAAGATCTAGCCTGGAATCCCCGCTTCACTCAATAAGAACCGATTCCTCCTTACATTCGTACAATAAACCAAAGAGGTCCCCAATTACTGAAGCCTGAAGCGCTTCATGCAACCGAACTCTGAAATTCAAACCCCTTCAAGCTTTTTCGAATAAGCCTCAGCGGCCTTTTGACATAAGTGCCCCAAAACTTCGCGTTGCGGCTGCGGGCCAATAACTTCGGCGCTCGTTCCAAAGGGTAAAATAAACCGAGCCAACCAAACGGGACTGGGCAATTCCAGTTCAACGCAGAGTGTTCCATCATCTTGTGGCTTTGCACAGGCATCCCCAAACTGTTCTTGGGCTTCACCGACAGCTTCTGGCTCGAATCGAATAACGGTTTTTACTTCAGAAGTTGCCTTGTAAATATCCGGTTTACGAAATCGCTCCAATTCAAGATCTTGCGGCGGTTCAAAGGTGGTGGTGGTTTTCTCTAGCATTCCGACCCTGTCCAACCGAAATAACTTCTCTTGCCCACCCGCACCAATATCGTTCGCAACACAATACTCCCAACCGCTGTGATTGATAATCGCTATAGGTTCAATTCTATACGCCTTAAGTTCATCACTCGATGTTGAATAGTAATCCATCTCAATTACAACATTTTCAGAAATAGCTTCGCGCAGTACGAGCCCCAAGTCCTCGATTCCACCCGCATCTTGCCAAATTCCAATTTGGCGCGCGACATCCTGAACTTGCTTTTGGAAAACAGGGTTTAAGACATCCGTAATTTTCTTCAATACTCGCTCAAGTTCATCCCCTAAACCACCAAGGCTCCCCACAAGCTGAGCCGCGGTAACAAGAGCCGTAGCCTCTTCATGGGTTAGCTGCAAAGGCCGTGATAAACTCTGTTCTAAATCGACGTAAACCGTACCATCTTCAATATAAAGGTCGATCAAATGGTCTGGAGTTAAGGGCGGTCTCCCGACCATAGATAAAAGAGCTATGTCTGACTCTATTTGAGAGACCTTAACTTTCAGTTTTTGAGCCAGCTCACCAAGAGAAACTCCTTTGCGTTGGGCGACATAAGGAACAATAAAGAGAAGTCGCGCCAATCTGTCACCCACACTCACGGCGAGCCTCCTTGATAAAGTTGCGCAAGTTCAAGGTAGATGGTTTTAATCTCTTCTCGTAAATCTAGTGGAGAAAGGACTTCTGCGTCTGCCCCAAAGGGCAACACCGCTGCAATCAAGGGGGGACGGTATGCCATCGAAAGTCGAACCAGAACACCGTTACTACTCGGTTCGACTCGAGCTCGGCCACCAAATATTTCAGGAACCGCTGCTACCAAACGCTTCGCCAGTCGAATGGTAACCTCTACCGGATTCTCCCGTGGGTACTCCCAGGGACGCTGCCGGCTATGAACGTTGATATCGAAAGATTCCGGCAGCTCAAAGTTTCCACCCCGGCGAGCTCCTTTCGCTACTGCCAATTCCTTGATTCGTCCCACGTGAAAGGTTCGCTCGCTCTGGCGTAGATGACAATAACCAACCAAATACCAAGCTCCCTGACGATAGTAGAGACCATAAGGATCGACTACTCGCTGCTCATCTCGGCGATTACCCGGATAAATTAGCTCTACTCGACATCGGCGCATCACCGAATCATGCAGAAAGTCCAAAGAGGCCAAAACGTGCCCAAAATCTGCACTTGAATTCAATGGTGCATGAGCCAAAACAGAAGATCGGAGAGTTAGGGATTCATTAATATCGAACCCCAATTTGTTCATCGCTCTTAACACTTCTTTCTTCCTCGGAAATCCTTCCACCGATGCAGCAGCAGCACCGGCGATCGACAAGAGTGCATGCTCGCTGGCACTCAAGTCTAATTGAGGCAAATAATACTTGTCCCTCTCGATCAAATATCCCCCTAAACCCTCTTCATCCTGTGAATTCTCCGGTGCAATCCACCGCAACGGAACCCCCAATTCAACCAAGGATGCTTTGTCTCGCTCAAATGCGCGCTCCCCAGTTTTGGGATCGACACTACAATAGGCTCTAAACTCATCCATCTCTCTCAGCTCACGCAAAGAAATGGGCCTGCGACTGTTGAGCAGGAGAGTCAGGAGATTCAGTAGTCGCTCGGTCCGGGCTGCACTCATAGCAAAGGCTATTGCAGAATTTAGTGTGCCCTGCAACCAAACGACATCCGGACAAAATGCCCGAACGATCAACGCCAACCGCCCACGCGACACAACGAAACCTCCCAGGGACTCTCATTGGCAATCAACCATTGCTTCTCACACTCAAGCTTTCGGGCTCTCGTATTGAAGTAAGCCCCAAAGGTGACCACACCAAGAGCCCCTCTCGACCATATCTGATGTAAAACCCAAAGAGTTTCCCCAATATCTTCCCACTTTCCAACCCTAGGTACATCTTGACACGCCTTGGGCTCAGTGGTCTAAGCACCCCAGCAAAAGGCTCGTCTGTAGTGGACCAAGCACGGTTTTTTTCTGCCATGGGGCAGGGTTAGATCACGCTGTGGCAGCCAGCCTGGGAATGAGAAAAATGGTCGATCAGCTTCTTTCGTACGTACCACTTTCACTGCATGTGTTTATGGCGCTAGCAACACTGACAATTGCCGGTGCCTGCGGTGTCGCCTTCTCCTCTAATATAGTCTATTCCGCATTTTCGCTGCTTGCCTCATTTGTAGGCGTCGTTGGACTCTTTGGATTTCTCTCCCATGACTTTCTCGCAGTCGTTCAGCTGATGGTCTACGTAGGGGGAATATTGGTACTCATTTTGTTTGCGGTTATGTTAACAAATAAGATTCAAGACGTTGGAACCTCGAATCCATCCAGTAATCTGCCAATGGGCTTAGGAGTGCTCGGAGCCATTTTGAGTATTTTGCTGGCCGCTGTCTTTCAACATGACTGGGCGGTCAAAGCAGAACCAGGCCCCTATGAGCCCACCGCTCAGATGGTAGGTGCCGCCTTTCTTGGTGAATACCTACTCGCCTTTGAAATCGCCGGACTTATGCTTCTCGCAGCCCTCATCGCGGCTGTGGTCGTCGCAAGAAAAGAAGTCAAAAAAGAGGGAGATGCCCAATGAGCGTTGGTTTAACCCATTTTCTTGTCCTCTCTTCGATTCTATTTAGCCTGGGCTTTTACACCGTAGTAACCCGGAAAAATGCCGTCGGAATTCTGATGGGAGTTGAGCTTATTCTCAATGCTGCCAACGTCAATTTCGTGGCCTTCGCACGGTACGGTGAACTTCCTAACCCCTTAGCAGGACACGTTTTTCCAATATTCGGTATCATGATTGCAGCCGCGGAAGCAGCCGTAGGACTGGCCATTGTCTTGGCGATTTTCCAGACATGGGGAACCATTGATACCGAGAAAACGACTTCACTTCAGCAATAAGTTGGCAAAAGCCTCACGTTAGCACGAAGAGACGAGTACTATGAATCCAACGGGCCTTACACAAACAACTCATTTCTCCTACCTTTGGTTGATTCCGTTTTTTCCATTGGTGGGAGCAGCCATTAACGGATTACTGGGAGCACGCATTCTCAAGAAATTCGGGCCATCAGCCAATCACCTGATATCCATAATCGCTCCCAGCCTAAGCTTCATCGTTACCATGTTCGCTCTGGCTACCTTGCTTGGCTTAGAACCCGAACACCGTGCGCTTTATCAAAACTGCTTCCCATTTATTCACGTCGGCTTCTTTGACGCGGATATGGCTTTTTGGTTCGATCCTCTCTCTGCTACTTTGACCTGTATCATCACCTTCATAGGAACCCTGATTCATATCTACTCGACAGGGTACATGGAAAAGCCCGACAAACAACACCATCCCCATGGCGAAGAAGTATACGAGAGTACACCATGGCGTTTCTTTTGTTACCTCAACCTCTTTATGGCTGCCATGTTAACTTTGGCACTGGGCGACAACCTCTTGGTTCTCTTTATCGGTTGGGAAGGTGTTGGCCTTTGTAGTTTTCTCCTCATTTCCTTCTGGTACCGCGACAACAACAATGCGAGCGCAGGGATGAAGGCATTTGTTGTCAATCGCGTTGGTGACTTTGGATTCGTTATCGGGGCTGCTCTTCTCTTTTGGGGAGTCATGGGCAACTTTTCGGATGGAGACAACCCAGGCTACAAGCAAGGCTCTTACATGGGAGCACCGGTAGCACAGGCTGAAGCCTTGGACCTCGCCGCCGAATCGAAGATAGGTTTCTCCACAACCACTGACCGAGTTCTTCCTTCATCGGTCCGCTTTGACGCTATTCGAGCCAGAGTTAATGCAGATAAAGCCTCCTGGGACGCCAACTCCCCCAGTACTAAGAAATTCTGGGGAATACCGCTGGTAACTCTCATTTGTCTTTTCTTTTTCTTGGGGGCAACCGGAAAGAGTGCTCAAATTCCCCTCTACGTCTGGCTACCGGATGCTATGGCCGGGCCAACCCCTGTCTCCGCTCTCATTCACGCGGCCACCATGGTTACCGCCGGTGTCTACATGATTGCCCGAATGAACTTCCTCTTTGTGCTCTCCCCACTTGCGATGACCATCGTAACAGTTGTCGGAGTTCTGACCGCATTTTTTGCCGCCACCATAGGCCTTTTTCAATACGATATTAAGAAGGTCCTTGCCTATTCAACAGTTAGTCAGCTTGGCTATATGTTTGTAGGGGTTGGCTCTGGTGCCTATTGGGCCGGCATCTACCATCTCCTAACCCATGCGGTTTTCAAAGCCTGCCTATTTTTAGGTTCTGGAAGTGTCATTCTGGGCTGCCATCACGAACAAGACATGCGAAAAATGGGGGGGCTAAAAAAACACATGCCAATAACCCATTGGACCTATTTCATTGCTTGTATGGCCATCACGACAGCCCCCATCTTTCTCTTATCGAATGGCTTCTTCTCCAAGGATGAAATTCTCTGGAAAGCATTTGATGCTCAATTTTTACTCTTTCCGAGTTGGTTAATTTGGTTCATCGGCTGGCTAGGAGCCGGCATGACCTCATTTTATATGTGGCGCAGTTATTATATGACCTTTACCGGGGAATATCGTGGAAATGATCACCACGGCCATGAGGCAGATGCCCATGGGCACGATGATCATCACCACCATGGTCCACACACACCGCACGAATCCCCAAAATCAATGACTTGGGTACTTTCTATTCTTGCTCTTGCAATCCCACTTACCATTAGCCTCGGTTGGTGGCCGCTCATTGGTGTTCATCCAATCTTCGAAAGCTGGCTTGAACCCGTGGTTGGCGCATCTTATGAATCCCTGAACTGGTGGTCGAAAACCGCAGACATAAACGATGTCCACAGCATAGAGTACGCTCTGGCTGGAGCCTCGGTTATCTGGGCCATTGCAACTTGGCTCTTAGCGCGCTGGATGTACAAAGACGCCAAGAATGAACTTCCAGCCAAGCTCCTAGCGAGCCCCAACCGGCAGATTAGAAAAACCTACGATTTAGTCTTCAACAAATATTGGGTGGATGAGTTCTACGACGTGATGATTGTTCAACGAACCCGTCAATGGAGCCGAGTTCTTTATACCATTGATCAAAGAATAGTGGACGGAATCGTTAACTTTTGTGGCGTAATTGGTCGAGCCATTGCAAACATCGAAGGAATGATTGACTCCTTTATCGTCGACGGCTTGGTCAACGGAGTTGCCAACGGATTAGCCGGTATTGGCAACCTTCTTCGTCGCACTCAAACCGGCCGAATTCAATCGTATCTGATGGGCTCCATTGTCGGGGTCTTGGTCTTGATTTTCATTAACTACGCCCTCTTCTAGCTCTTAGACTAAAACGGCGAACAGCGAGGTTGATATGGGTCACCCAATTATTGCTCCCTCTATTTTGGCCGCCGATTTTAGTAAATTGCACGAAGCACTGCTTGCCCTCGAAAAAGCCAAAGCTGACTGGATTCACGTCGACGTCATGGATGGGCACTTCGTTCCCAATTTAACCATAGGTCCGCCGGTCATCAAAGCGCTGCGCCCATGCACCGAATTACCCTTTGATGTCCATCTGATGATCGAAAACCCCGAGCTCAGCCTAAACCAATACGCAGAGGCCGGAGCAGATAGAATCTCCGTGCATGCAGAAACCTGCCCGCATCTGCACCGCACCTTGACTCAAATTCGCGAACTCGGTTGCAAAAGCTCGGTCGCTCTGAATCCATCGACACCCGCATCTGCAGTCGAAAACGTACTGCATCTTGCCGACATGGTCTTAGTTATGACCGTTAATCCAGGCTTTGGCGGGCAAAGCTATATCCCAGAAATGACCACTAAAATTAGGGCGATTCGAGACCGAGCGAATCAACTGGGTTTGACCGAGCTCAGAATTCAAGTCGATGGGGGCATCAGCCCTGCAACCATTGCCCATGCAGCCAAAGCCGGAGCAGACACGTTCGTAGCTGGCTCTGCTATCTTCAAAAGCAACGACTACGCCGCAACTATTGCACAGATGAAATCTAAAGCATCCCCATGAGTCAAAAAACAATAGTTATTACGGGAGCTAGCCGCGGATTAGGCGCCGGGATGGCTAAAACTTTTGCCGCATTAGGGCATCGGTTGGGACTCTGTTCGCGAACGGAGCCCATCTTGCCTTGCTCAAGTGAAATTCACTCCCAAACCCTCAATGTGACCGATTTTCAAGAACTCGATGATTTTATTCAAGCAACCCACGCCAAGCTAGGCCCAATCGATTTATGGATCAACAATGCAGGCCTCCTGGGTCCAATCGGTCCCCTCAGAGAGGTAGATCATCGATCAATCAAACACCACATGGATACCAATGTGCTTGGGCTTATTTATGGGTCACAACTTTATGTTCGGCATCTTCACGACCAAAACCACCAAGGTGCTCTAATCAATATCTCCTCTGGAGCAGCCCGAGGGGGGTATTTTGGGTGGACGAGCTATTGTGCCAGCAAAGCGGCCGTCGACAACTTCACACAGGCCTTAGCTCTTGAAGAAAAAGATAGACTTCGAGCCTACAGCGTGGCCCCCGGCGTTATTGATACGGACATGCAAGAGCAAATTCGCAACTCTACGGAGGAGCAATTTCCAATGGTCGATAAATTCCACAAGCTTAAAAAAGCTAATACCTTCAATACACCGGAATTCGTTGCCCATGAACTACTAAAGCTGGTCCACTCCCAAAACCCCACCACCGATGTATGCCTTCGATTGCCAAATGAGTATTCTTAATTATTTCAAAACCTTATAGATAAAGATCTTCATCGGCCCGATCCTCCATTCAATCGGTCTAAGAAAGCCTACCAAGAGGTAGGGCTCCTAGTTGACACGAAGGAGAACAATTCTTAGTGTGTCGAGCTTCTTTTCACCGGAGTTCGCTTCAGTGAGGACAGAAAGCTATTCAGGTGTCCGCAAGTGACGCCATAACCAACTTTTGGAAGAGAGATTTATCGTGAAGCTCTTAGTCGTTATTACCCGAGTTGAAGATCCTGAAATCAAGATTAAGATACAAGCCGACGGCAGTTCTATACATACCGATGGCATGAAATATGTTGTTTGCCCCTTCGCCGAAATTGCAGTTGAAGAAGCTCTTAGAGTTCGTGATGCCAATGACGGGGAAGTCGTTGTTGCCTGTATAGGCCCAGCCGACGCCACCCATCAAATCCGAACTGCCCTGGCCATGGGCGTGGACCGAGGTATTCACATCGTCGGTGACGGTTCCGTTAGCCCGAATGTAAAAGCCGCAGCTCTAGAGAAAATTTGCGCTGAAGAAAAACCAGATATGATCCTTCTGGGGAAACAGTCCGTCGATGATGATCTTGGGCAATTGGGTATTCTCCTCGCTGAAAAATTAGGCATGAGCCAGGCCACATTCGCGTCCAAGGAAGTAAGCCTCGAAGGTGAAGAAGAAAAGAAAAAACAAGCAGCGCTTGTAGTTAGCGATGGTCGAGTCGAAGTTATCCGTGAGGTTGACGGCGGTATCGAAACCCTTTCAACCTCCCTTCCATGTGTTGTGACCACTGAGCTGCGACTCAATATTCCACGATACGCCTCCCTACCCGGAATTATGAAAGCCAAGAAAAAGCCCATTGCCACTCATCCATTGGCTGACCTGGCTGGGGGAGAAACAAACGGCATCAATATCCTTGGTCTCGAGGCTCCCCCGAGTAGGGCTGCAGGAGTGAAGGTACCCGACGTCGCCGCCCTGGTCGACAAACTACGCAACGAAGCGAAGGTCATCTAATTTCGAACGATTTGAAATAAAGAGAGTTATGCTATGAGTAACGTATTAATTATTGTTGAACACACCGAAGGCACCCCCAAAAAAGCATCGTTGGCCGGAATCACGTTTGGCCAGCAACTTGTCGCAAAAAACGGCGGAGAACTTCACCTAGCAGTTATTGGGCACAACATCACTGGTGTCGCCGAAGCGGTCAAATGCTACGGCGCTACAAAAATTCATGTTGTAGACAATGAGTGCTTTGAGAATTACCTCGCGGAGAGCTACACCACTGCGGCTCTTGCGACTGCCGAAGCATCGGGCGCAAAATTTATTGCCGCGGGAACAACATCAACCTCTAAGGATTTTCTTCCCAGAGTGGCAGCTCGATGGGGAGCCTCCATGGCCTCGGATGTACTTGAAGTCATCGACGCCAACAAATTCAAACGCCCTATGTGGGCTGGAAACGTCGTCGCTACGATTGAACTCACCAGCGACAATAAGGTAGCCACCGCCCGCGCCACCGAATTCGACGCACCTACCACCGGTGGTGACTCCGAGATTTGCGCAGTGGAATGTTCGGTAGATCTAGAATCTCTGAAAACCAAATTTGTTTCTTTCAAAGCCATTAAAAGCGAGCGACCTGACGCAACCGCTGCTGACGTTGTAGTCTCCGGTGGTCGAGGCTTAAAAGAAGCCCAAAACTACAAATTGATTGAAGACTTAGCTGATAAGTTGGGAGGCGGAGTCGGAGCAACTCGCGCTATCTGTGATGCGGGGTGGGTTCCAAACGACCTTCAAATCGGCCAAACTGGTAAAGTCGTCGCACCTAATCTCTATTTTGCCATTGGCATTAGTGGAGCAATTCAGCATCTTGCAGGTATGAAGGGCTCGAAGACCATTGTCGCTATCAACAAAGATGAAGAAGCGCCTATCTTTTCTGTTTCTGATTATGGCCTAGTAGCCGACTTATTTGAAGCGGTACCAGAACTCTTGGGAAAACTCTAATTAGAGCTACCAGCCCTCTTTATTCTTAATTGTCTTGGATCGGGTTTTCCCACAATGGGAAAACCCGATCCTTGATGTTCCTTTATTCTCGGTCCTCATTGCGGAAAAGCAATGTCAATTGGAGAAGTCGATTTGCCCAACGGCTTCAAATCTAAATGAATAACGTTCAAAGTGAAGCTTCTGAAAAAGAGAGCTCGAAGTACTTCCTACCAAGCGGCTCCATATTGGATGTAGGCAAAATCATTTCCCTCAAAATTCCCCAATAAGGTCCCTTTTTTCCCCCCTAATACCATCACTCCAACACGAACATCATGAGGCTCCCAATCGGTGTATTTGATTTGCACAGTGCTTAGATAACTATGGGGTTCTAGATTGTAGAGAAGCGAGGCGGCTAATTCGAGATTTTGCTCAACCCAATTGTAACGTATCACCGAAAGCGCCCCATAATTCGCAATGAAATCCCTTTTGCCCGGTATTCTGCCCCCATCGAGGGTAGCCTCGATCCCCAGTAGCGTTGTCGTAGAGGGAGGCTCTAATAGAGCTGAGCCAAAACCAGTCAAGGAGAGATACCATGTCTCGCCATAGGTATATTCGAGGCCCAAAACTCCCGAAGCCGTGGGAAGAGCAATCGAATTCAACGTTTGCGTGTAATAGAGTTGCTTAGGTGAAAAACCAAGATCCATCCTCAAAACAAAAGGCCCAACCACACCTTGAGCTTCGAATGCAAAGCGCATCATCCTCCGATAGCTTACCTTAAATAGTTCTTCACCCACCGCCCCTTTTTGCTGAAGAATAAGAATCTTCGAACGCAGAGCGGGGTTTAAAATGGCCAAAGTTGGATCGCTGCCAATCCCCTCTGAGGCTAGTAAGAACTCTTTTAGGTCAGAATCCAACTTAATCTTCGGCGTTCTATCCCACCCATAATAGGAAGTAAAAGCAAGATCCCAACTCCAAATCGTAGATTTCAACCGAAAGGCCGCAGATGCTCCCGCCAGAGATTCTTCAGGAATCTGAGTCCCCCAAAAGGAATCTTGTATTTTATCTTGGGTGCTTGGGTGTGCACTTCCCAATATTGCTAGCTGCTCTTCTTGGTCACTTCCTGGAGCCGCTAAGGCGAAATCCCGACCGTAAACAAAACTCCGGTTCTTCTGGAAAAAAGGTAAAATCACCAGTTGAAAGCCAGTGTCTCCCAGCCAATACGAGCCATCCACAGCAAAAACCGGCACTTTTCCGTCTCGGGTTGAGCCTAGGGAGGCCAAAAGCCCGTAGCGTAAATCCGTTGGATTTAAAACATCCGATGGAGGTTGGTACTCATTTTGTCCCCAAACAAAAATCCGCTGGCCCAGCTTAAGTGAAAAATCGCCCATTTTCCAAGAGAGATACCCTTCGCGCAGCTGAATATCCGAAGCCCACTTTCCATTTCGTGCATTGACAAGATAGAACGAACTACCCCTTTTGGTATTCTCAGCTACCACCCCCCAACGAACCCAAGCTTCCACAATCGCCCTAGATGAAGAGCTTGCATGGTCCAATTTCATGCGAGCAAAGTTCCACCATTCAACGACATCCTCTCCATTGTTCGCAAAACCTAAATCCACCTGGCCTTGTGTATGGAATTCCCCTGAAAAAAACGTGCGTGCAGGTTGTGAAAAAGAAGAATATGAGCCACCAGCATCCTCGGCACTCGCCTCATCATCATCAATAACAACGACCTCGTCCTCATCATCATCATCAATGATAATGACCTCTTCGTCCTCATCATCATCAATGATAATGACCTCTTCGTCCTCATCATCATCATCAATGATAATGACCTCTTCGTCCTCATCATCATCAGCAATGATAATGACCTCTTCGTCCTCCTCCTCGGCGGGAACATCTTGAGCAACACGCCCC
>CAXGXL010000049.1:0-13058 GCA_964013555.1 uncultured bacterium | reverse complement strand
AATGCAGTTACCAATGAAGAGCGGATGATTGTAGTGCGGAGTCTAGCTCCGAAGGACCTTGCTCAGAACGCAACCTATTTGATGGGAATTAGCGTCGCTTTGGGGCTTCTTGCGTTTGGTATTTTGGTAGGAATTGCTGTTTTGGTGATTCGACGCTTGCGATTGTCGTAGGGGCAGGAGGACTTGATATATGAGAGCAAGGGGTGGGGGCCTTTGAGTCTAGTCTAAGTCCTCCGCGAGCGCGCCAAGTTCCGAAAGAAGCAATCGAGCTCGAATCGCCACAATCAATTTCTCGCTAAGTTCCGTGGCCGCAGTCGTTATTTCATCGAGTGGTTTATCTGGTAAAGATCTCCCTGCCAAGACATGTCGTTTAAAGAGGTCCAATTCGGTTCTTACTAGTTTCCGCAGTGCTTCTTGGTAGGGCTCTAGTATAGTTATTGGGAATAGCTCACCCAGGCCTCGTTCTCGGGTCTCATGAATAACTCGAATGAGCTCGAGATCGCGACCTTCGAAAAGCTCTTCGCTGCCATCGTTACTCGGAGTGCCATCTAAGAGGCCTAGCTCCTTAAGTCGTTCAATCTCGTCAATGGAAATCTGAAAAGAGCGGATGATTTCTTCTTGGTTTCTACTTCCTTGTGATTCCTCAATTTTTCGTTGGCGCCTGAGTTCAGCGTAACCGGCTTCTATGGCCGGGGCCATTTGCCCTAGACGTTGAATGGTCGAGGAGGGGAGTTCGGAACGAACTTTGGCGCTTGGCGCTTCTTCTAGCAGCTCAAGGATGACTTTGAGCGGGAAAAAATAAGTTTGTTGCAGGTCCTTAATGACGCGAACTCGGTCTGCCAGTATTGGATCGTAGTAAGCCATGTTGCGGCTGGTTCGAAGGGCTGGTTCCGGTAGAAGTCCTGAGTTCATGTAGTGTTTAATGGTTGGCGTCGGTACGTCGGCTAGTCTAGCCAATTCCGATATCTTAACCAAATCTTGATTGGTCTCAGGATGTTTGATTCCCATACTTCCCTCAAGGTTCATTAATGGACTTGGGTTCTTCTAACGTTTTGTGGGTTCAATGCGCAACAATAAAATAAGTTGAAAGTACTACATTTTAAGGGGAGCCTGAGGCGAAGGATTACGTAATATATCGCTTTTGTTGACGGATGTGCTTATTGATTTAAGAGAGTGGCTAAGAGGGAGTTGGTTGTCTTGGGTGTGATTTGAGAAATTAGCTTCTCAAGATTTGCGTGGGCAGAGGCCAGTCGGTGAATAACTTGTTTTTCTTGTGCTGCACTTATCCCTTTTTCTATTTTCTTACGCATGTTCTTCAACTCTAACCGTATTTCCGGCTTGGAGATTCCATGGAGGATGAGACCTGAATATTGCTCACGGAGAAATTGAAGCAATGGGAGAAGCCGTTGTGCATCTGATTGGTTTAGAAGCTCAATATTTTGCTCTACCAATGTTGCATTTTCAATTAAAGATTCACGCAAGGAGACATCGTCCGGTGGAGAGTTCAGTCCTTGGAGAAGAGCTTTTCTTTGGGAGACCAAGAAGGCAAGGACCAGCTTTTCTTCAGCCACCTTCTCAATGCTAACTGGTTGAGTCAGACTTTGCGCGATGAGGGCCTCCAGAGTGGTTACGAGCTTGTGAAGCAGGGCCTGAGTGCGTAGTTGCGAGGGAGGTTCTTGGCTGGTCGTATTTTGAGCCGCTAGTTGTTTTTGTCCTTCGCGCATACTTTGAGTCGAACGTAGTGAAGTGCCTTGAGAGGTTCTGGGGGATTTAATGCCATTCGAAAGAGTTTGTGAGTCCAGGTCATCTAGCTGTTGGGCAACATTAACCAAGTCATTAAGTGGTGGCACAGGTGTCAAGGGGGCTTTCCTTTGCTTGTTGTTATTTTGCTTCCATTTTAGCTAAAGATGCAACAAAGTAAAATGGGCCGATGCGAGATTCTTTGACTTCTCAAGCCTCTAGAAAATATGTGATTTTTTGAGATATCTAGCCGCTCTAATAGGTTGGGAGCCCATAAAAGTGGCTTAATTCGCAAAAAATGAGAACATGCGGGGTAAGGGGACGGACTCGACTATTACCTTCCAATGAGGTGAACGATGGTTAATGTAGGATTGGAGAATGATACGCTCGGACTGTGTGCTCACCGAGGTTATCATAACGCCCGAGATGAAAACGACCCGGAGCGGTTTCTGGAGAATACTCTACCCGCGTATCAAGAAGCCTTTGAGTGGGTAAATATCGCAGAGTGCGATGTGCAGTTACTTAAAGATGGAACGATTGTGTTGGTTCATGATTCTTCTTTTCTTAGAGTTGCTGAAGTATCAAACGGGCTTGAAAGCCTGAGAGAATCTAAAGCCATTCGCTCTCTTCAGCTTAGTGAAAGAGTATTGGAACAACTCGATTTACTCCGAGATTCTGCGTGCGTTGAAGTGTTCTCTAATCTCTTAGTTGATTGTCCTCTTCTTTGCGATTTGTGGGAACGCTCGGCATTGAAGGCCGAAGCCTATGACCTTTTGCCCAAGAAAACCAAAGAAGAGATTCAATGGTTGCTTGCGTTGGCTCCTATTGAAGAGCTGACTTTTGAACAAGCAAATCGAATTGTGCTTAAGCGAGGAGCTTCGGTTTCAAAGTTGGAATGGGTGATTGAGCTGCTGCAGGAGGGCGGGCGGCATCTCGTTATTGAAATCAAGCCAGCAGATCCCCGAATCGTTGAAGCTCTTTTTCCCTTATTGAGTAGAATGAATGCGTGGGAATGTGTTTCAATTATGAGTTTTGATGCCGAGCTGATGAGGGCACTTTGCTCAGCGTGGATTGAACAAGGGGGCACGAAAACAATGGGCGCGGCGTTGCAAACTTATTGGCTGGTGTGTACGCATCAACACTCGGAAGTTGACTCGAATCGCGTGGGCTTCTTGTCGGGTGAAAACGATGTTCCTGCTTTGTGCGAGAGATTACGAAATATCGGTGTATCTGGGGTCTACCTTGAGTTTAATGAGACTACGGTCACCCGTTCGGTTATTCGAGCTTTTGTAGCTGCTGGGTTTCGGGTGGGCATTTGGTCTGGCCGTCCTGAACATGAAAATATCGACACTCTTAAGTTCTTGTCCGCAAGTGGCGCTAGCATCATTAATACTGACGAGCCCGTCAAATTGATTCAGAGCTTGGCTAAAAGGGCTCTGGGAGACTTTTAAGGCGTCGTCTTCTGGAGAGGAGGCTTAGACTTACGACGAAACTCCAAAAAGATAGGGGACCCGATGCACAAGCGCAATTCGATGTTTCCGGTGTTGGGTATGGGTAGGCATCACATACATCTCCGCGTCCGTCTTGGTCTGAGTCCAATTGGTCGGGATTGGCGAGCTCCGGGCAGTTGTCTCGAGCATCTAGAAGACCATCTCCATCTCGGTCTTCGTCACATGCATCGCCAAGTCCATTCCCATTACTATCAGTTTGAAGGAGATTGGAGACCCAAGGACAATTGTCGCTCTCATCATCAATGGAGTCATTATCGCTATCTCGATCTATAAAGTTAGGTTTTCCATCTGAGTCTGTGTCGATTGGTCGGGAAAGCACGTCGGCGTCTCCTGCTTCTAAGGAGTCTAAAAGGCCATCACCATCGGAATCGTCGTCGAGTGGGTTTGGGAGGCTATCTTCATCCATGTCGAATGGCTCGTGATCATAGAAGGTCTCGTGCGAGTCAAGGATCGTGTCATCGTCAGAGTCGATTGAAATAGGTGAGGTTCCTAATGCAGCTTCTTGGGAGTCAGAGAGTCCGTCATTATCATCGTCTAGATCGCAGGCGTCACCGAGTCCGTCTTCATCGTAATTGAGTTGCTCTGTGTTCGAAATCGTTCGGCAGTTGTCGCTTGAATCAAGAATTCCGTCGTCGTCTGAGTCTAGATCGAGTGCATCGATAATGCCATCGCCATCACTATCGGCGGGCATTTGAGGGTTTCCTACTTCTTGAAAGTCAGGGATGCCGTCGTCGTCGCTATCGGGGTTTATTGGGTCGAGGTCCAAAGAGAGTTCATCTGAGTCATTGAGTCCATCGTTGTCGTCATCGCCGTCACATTGATCTCCTAGGGAGTCCTGATCTGTGTTGATCTGATCGGGGTTGTCGACAATACGACAATTATCAACCCCATCTTCGATGCCGTCATTGTCCGAATCAAGATCGAGAGCATCGATGGTACCGTCCTGGTCGGTATCAATTGGTTGGTTCTCCGAACCAAATTCTTCCCCATCGTCGATGCCGTCTAGATCTGAATCGGGGCGTTGGGGGTGGAGTCCAAAGATCTCCTCTACTGAATCCGGTATTCCATCGCCATCATCATCTTCGTCGCACTTATCGCCTTTTGAATCCGAATCGGTATCTTCTTGGCTACTATTGGCGATATCGGGACAATTATCGCAGGCGTCCCCTACGTTATCTTCGTCGACGTCGCCTTGTCCAATATTGGCGATATTGGGGCAATTATCGTCAGAGCCACAGTAGCCATCGTCATCGGCGTCATTGAGGATATCATTGGGGCAAGGATCACAGGCATCCCCGAGTGAGTCGCTGTCGGAATCGCCTTGGTCGGGGTTGCTTACCGTTGGGCAGTTGTCGACGTTGTCATCGATTCCGTCGCCATCACCGTCACTACCGCTCTGGCCTAAGTCCGAGTCGCACGCATCGCCGATGCCGTTTTGGTTGGTATCGTGTTGTGGGGAGTTCGGCACGTTAGGGCAATTGTCAATGTGACTTGGAACTTGATCGCGATCAGGATCTTCGAAGAGTCTATAGCCTATGGGAGACGGGAGTGGCGTGAGTTCCCAATTGTCAATCGCATGTGCTTGTGTTCCGGCTGCATTTTCTAGCCCAACAATACGGCGTAAGATTCCGTTACCCACATTCGCGTGGTGAATTTCAATGGACTGGTCATATTCCAAGAGGACCACTTGAAATTCCACGAAAAAACCGACGGGGGTTTCGTTTATGTTCTTCTCCCACGACACGATAAACCGACGATTTGGGCTTGTTCCGATTGTGCCGTATCGAATGCTATCTAAGTTAAATGGACTCAGTTGTGACCAATAAGCGTAGATTGCGTTGTTCGGTGGAAGCGAATTGGGAAGGGACTCAGTAGGAGCGAGACCAGTGCTCAGCGAACAACTAAAGTCAATCCATCCGCTGCTTGCTATGCAGAGCTGGCTGACGGGATCACCAAAAAATGTAAACGGAAAGGGCAGAGAAATCGGACTGGTTTTTTTTCCAGGGCCCATGATTTCTGCGGGGGTGGAAACGGTCTGCCAGCCGAACGCTATTGAATCGCAGTGATAGACCGAAGTTGAAGACGAGGGACTGCAAATAGCATTGGCGCTCATGGGCCAATTGAGACAGAGGATGTAGACGGCGCTAAAGATATACTTGGTGTTTGTTGAATTCACCAATGACCCCCAATATTGAGTTGCTAGACTGATTCAAATCTACTTGTAGGCTTGCGCAGAGGCAACCTGAAAGTGTTTTGGTTATTAGGTCATAGAGAATTCGAGTGAAAGGAATTGAGTCGTGAAAGCAAGCAAATCCTTTAGCTAGCCCGATAGAACGCTTAGCTTTGGAAAGAAGTGGCCGATTCCACAGCAGACCGGGGGCAGGGCCCTCGGTCTCGGAGACGATAATGGAATGAGCTGGATTAAGGCGAATCGGGGTAACCGGTTGATTGACCTCGTTAGATGAACTAACTGGCCAGTTTTTAGGTGTGCCTTGGCTCGGAGAGCAAAAGGGAGACCTTCTTAGAAGAGGCTCCCAATCTTTCGGCTTGGATGCCCGTACTTAGAATAAGGCATAGCCAAAAACGTCGTAGTATCCCCGGACAACTTCAATATTTTCAATCAAGTTTCTGAGCTCCCATTTCGCGGCGCTTGCTTCATCGCAGGAGCGGGCGTCACTAAAGAAACAATCTTCCCCCGTGGCCTCAATGGTCGTCTTCAAATCGTTGGCACGAGTGAGCATCTGAAACCCTAGACTATAGTGCTTTTGATTTGGACTCTCTACCGCTTGATATCTCCTTAAATTGTAGGGGTTCTCAAAGGTTGCAATGTTGCTATTGCTAGAAAGGTCAAGAGCTTCTCCGTGGCCTTCTAACCAAATTTTGGCGTTGTCGTTAAAGCTCTGATCGAAGTTAGAATTGAGCAGCGCCATTCCGTAAAACATGCTGTAGAGCGAAATCGTGAAATTTGTCGCCGGATCTATAATTTTCCCACTGGTGCTAGGAGTGGGAGAATCACTTTGTGAAGCGGTTACCGTTTCAAAGAGTTTTGGGGAAACTACGGTTCCATCTGATTGGAGTGTGTGTGCAAAGTGCTGGTAGTCGTCATTGATAATGGCGCCAAAAATGGTACCCACGGCGTGAGGAAATGCAACATTAAAGCCGAGATTATAAGTGGTGTAATCGGCAATATCGTCGACGCCCAAAAGATAAGTAGATGGGTTGGAAATGACTTCCAAAGCGGCCAATTTATCCCAAAAAGCACCTACTACCCGAACTCGTTCATACCAATAATAGCCGCTGACGTCATCGAACTCGGTGTAGGCGTACCGTCCTTGTGCCAAGGGAATGTAAAGATCTGAGCACGCATCATTTAGACTATCTTGCCCGTCTTCGCAGGGAGTATCTTCGTCATAAGTCCACCAATTTAGCCGGTCGGTGGTGGGATCTCTATAGTATGAACCGGGTTCTGGCGTACCTATGACATTGGTAAAGAAATTGAGTGCCTGCATCGCGGCAGCTGTTCCCGAGAGCCCACCGTGTGGGTCAAGATTCCAATCAGCCGTGGAGGTTGCGTTGGTAGCTTGATCATGAAGCCATTCCCATTCTCCGGCTTTGTACCATTGGTCGTAAAGCCATAGGTGATATTGTGTGGCCATAGGTTCCATCACTCGGTAGTAAAGAGAGTAGTAGTACTCAAACGGGTCAAGATAACGTCGATTGCGTTTGAATGCATCAAAGATATAGTAGTCGTTGTAGTATTGGGCGCGGTAGGAATTCATTTCATACGGGTCAGCACCCTCATCCCAGACGTCGCAGTCCCACTGAGCGCCAACGTATTCATCTGAGCAGAACCGATAGGGAACCAGACTATCGGTTAGGTCCGTAGCTCCGGGCTCAAGGGTCAGCCAATCGATCATAGCCTGCATTGGTATATCTTGTCTGTTTTTCATATTGGCAACGCCGGATGCAGGTTGGGTCGATGTGGAAAAGAGACGGGGCAGATCGGTGTAGTGAACCCAGTCGTCTCCGATTGCATCATCTAGGTTATAAAAACGTAAGATATCCTGCTCATTCCAGTCGGGTGGATTCGTGAATTGCTCCACAAGCTGCCCATAGCCAAATTTGATTGCGGCATGGTCGTATTTTCCGATTCCTCGAATGTCGCTGTTGAAGCGCGCACCGTAGTCCATAATGGAGGAGTAGGAGTATTCTCGAAGTCCTTCACGCATCTCCGATTGCGACGGTAGATCTAGCGTTGAGGCTTCTGATTGTCGGATCTCCCAATACTTATCGTGGTAGTTGAGGGCATCAGTTGAACCCGAAAAGTTGTGACGAAGACCGACTGTGTGGCCAATTTCATGAGCGGCAACGGACTTGAACAAATAGCTCCTCAATCTAAGAAGAATTTCTTCGCGGGAGAGGCCTTCAAATTCGTCCATAAGAGCTAGGACACCCGCATCATCGAAATCGCGAAAATCGAGTCGCTTCTTGGCTAGATTCATTCGATGTTTACGGTAAGCTTTGACGAGCCGGCCTGAAGCAAACTCCGTTAGTTCTAACTTTCTTCCAAACCGACGCTCGAGAGTTTCTCGCATCTCGGAATTCCATAAAGCATCTCCGATTCCGGCGGCTTCGGCTTGTCGAAGTCGGGCTTGCGTTTCGTCGAAACTAGTTCGGTAGGCTCTAGGACCTCTTTCGCGAATAGTGTCGAGGCGGTTGCTCAGTCCCTTATTCATGATTTCTTCGATTTCCCTGCGAAGATTATCAGGAGCGGGCGTCTCGTTTTGTCGCATCTCTTGGATTGCGAATGCAACATTTTCGCCTTCGATGAAGTCTCTTTCGTGAATATCGCCGCGAGCCAACTCGATAACCTCGACTCCATATGCGGCATACGTATCGATGGCGGCGCCGTAGACGTAAGCATCTGCGGAGATTATTTCGCCGGTTAGGGGATCTACAGAACTAGGTCCGTAGCCCAGCAGGGATTCGAATTGTGGATTATCGACCCAATAAAGATGACTGTAGCGAAGGTCGCCGTTTCGTTGCCCGAAGTCCTTAATCTTTCCGTCAGATACAGAGTAGGTATTGGGAACAATCTCGAAAACGGCCGTGTCGTTGGTATGTCCTTGGAGACTCTGCACGGTTGATTCAAACGCGTCGTTCCACCACGAACCAACTTTCATGGCGGCGGCGGTGAGTTCAGCAGGAAATCCTTCCGATAAATGGTAAGTGATTTTTTTTACCTTTCGCTGCTCATAGGGCAAGGGGTTATTTTGAGAATCGAGGCTTGTTTCCCATATGTTGAAGCGGTCTGCGTAATAGATTCTTCCTGACTCGGTGAGTCCGTAGTCCCTATTGTAGGATTCGCGCTCACGGCGAAAATAACCGAATAGGTCAAACATGGGAATTCTGACTTGGTTGCAATCAGCACTCTCATGGCTTTCACACCGTCGGTATTCCTCAGCTTCAGCATCCCACATGGTTCGAATGTCGTTACCATTTTTGTCGCGAGCGACGTAGTTGTCGGGATAGGGGAGTGGTTCGTAGGAGGATGGCTTTACTTTGAGAAAAGAAGCGCGAACCTTTATGGTTTGAGAAGCACAGTCCCAAGGACCGTATTCGTAAAACCAGCAGGCCGGCCAGTAATCGACAGAGCCATCGTCGTAATACAATGGAAACACATCAGGGGACACTTGCAGTTTTTGAGTAATGTCAAAGTAATCAACGCTATCTAGTTCGCCCCATTCAAAGGGATCGCGGGAGTCGACCCATTTGTTTTTGGTATTTATACCAAATACTGGGGCATCGGGGTGATTGGGATCCGTGACGGTATACGAAGCGCTTTGGGTTCTTACGCCGAGGCCCTCATGGCCCCCAGCCATGAAATCGAAATTTGCGAGCAAGTTTTGCGACCAATCCACTCGGATGTAAGAACGGTCATACCAAGGTCGGTCGACGCCGTTTTCGACGATGACGTTGGTTTGCTCTCCGGTCGCTTCATTGTACGTGCGAGCAACATCAAAATGATTGACAATACGAAAGGCTGCTATGGGGGCGCCTTGGTATGGCATGCCGGGGAGCTGGCTTGGAGCTTCTGAATCCGCGACTCTCTCGTAGCTTCGGTATGCTGTAAGAAAATCTTCGCTGATTTCCCAGCGAATACGCTCGAGAATGGATTGTTCACCAATAAAGGTGATCCCTGTTGTGAAGGGAACTCCGATCACGGTCTGCCGGTAATACCATTCATGGTTAAATACCGATTTCTTGAGTTTACCTGGCTGAGTGCGGTCTAGGTCGCCCATGTCAGCAGCACAAGCGCATAGACTAACTGAAATGAATAACAAGCTAATCCTAATAAGGGTTTTCATTTTGCGACTCCGATGGGTTTTGGAGGGTTTGGAGAGGGGCTGCGATATCAGAGGTGGAATACGATGTCACGGGAAAAAAAAGGGGTTCTAAGTCTCCTTATAAGAGTAGCTAGTGATGTTTCTTGACCTGTGTCAAAATAGCAAATGAGCTTTTCTTTTTGGGGCGAAATCTCGATTTGGCTCCCATCTGTTGCGGGATTGGTGAGAGTGGAGCGAGTTCACCTGAAGTCGGCGAATGGGATGCTTCATGACTTCTAAGAGTGAAGTGCAAGTATTCTTAGAGCACCACAAAAATGAAAAGGAGCATTTGTTCTAAGCCTACACATTTCGGCAGGCCAGGTTGGAGTGTTGTCTTTTACAACTATGGTAACTTCAGGTCACGACGCTAGAGCTTTAGAGATCAATTCCTTAGCGAGCTTAGTGTCTACTCGGCCTTTATGCTCTTTCATGATGGCTCCCATAACGCGGCCGACGTCTTTTGGACTATGTGCTCCGGTGGAAGCAACGAATTGGGAGACGATACTAGCCAATTCTTCGCCTTCGATAGGAGAGGGTAAAAATGGTTTTAAAAACGTTTTTTCTTCATCAATTTCGGCAAGCTTTTCGTGGCCACGCTCGCCAACTCGCTTATATTCATCGGCGGATTTGTCGAGTTTCTTGACGTAACTGGCGATAACCTCCAACCACAAGTTATCGTCTGCTTCCTGAGGAGCTTTGGGTTCGTTTAGTCGATTTTGCATTGCCGCTTTGACCATACGAACAGTGCGGAGCGTGCCCTTGTCCTTGGTTTTCATTGCGTCTTTCATAGCAGCATTCAGCTGGGCCCCAATGGTATTTGGCATTATCCTCTCCATTTGGTAACGGGTCTATGAAGGGATGTCTAAACCATCAACTAGAGGTCCGCAAGGGCTAAGCTGATTCGTTGTTTACGGAGCTTGCTGGCTCTTTTTGAAGCGCCGCTGGGTATAGGTGCCAGTGTGGGGAGCATCTGTCTCTTGCTTGGGGAGGGTTGAGGCCAAGGGGGGCGCACTTTACTGAATTTACTGGTGGTTGATCGTGGATCTGGGATCGAGATTAGTGGGGGGCTATTGGGCGGTGTCTACCGATCCGGTGATCTGTACGTACCCATCAGAGTGGGTCAACTCTGCGTTGCCCAATTCCCAGGCGGTACCCTCAGGAAGTCCAGCGACCCCACTTAAGTCGATTTGCGGCAATGAATACGAGCTGAGGGCTTGCGCGAGAAGTTCGGGAAGTACTCTGGGGAGAATCCCTTGCAAAATAGCTCCAGCTTCTTGGCTATATGCACCATTGTTTATGCTAACAACATGAAAGAAGAACTCAGGTGAGGGATCCACTAGGAGTACCAGTTGGTTGTTGGTGGGATCGATGTCGATGGCTCCGCCCATGATGAGTGAGATATAGAGCTCGATATCGATGAAGTAAGGCGGGGCGGGTTCGTCGTCTACTACATCGTTGTTATTGAGGAGTGAGTTCATGTCAAATCTGGCGGTGACTTTTAGATCTCCTATTCCGATGTCAATGGTATTTCCATCGGTTCCGGGCATGATCACCGGGGGAAGCACGGCCTCAGTATAAGCGTGCTCAATCCCATCAGGAAGTATTTCAGAGAAGGAGTTAGCAATATCCACGTTTAACCCCCCGCCATACCACATGGCCCAGAAGAGTTGATTGAGCATATCATCTCGTAAGGCCACGCCGAACGAATAGTCGGAGTCATTGAATTCCGGAGCTAGGGCCGTTCGTGAAATCGAGCCTCGAGCATTGTGGGGTATCATGTTATCCACGGACTCTGGGAAAAATTGCGTCGTCAAACCAACCAGCACAGAGCCTGCATTTTGACTTGGGTCACAAGAGGCGGGTCTTGCAAATTCACTATCGGGGCCGCATACGGTTATCGCTGCAGGCTGAGCGACAACATTGAGAGTCGAGTTTAATGGTGCCGGTAGCTCAATGGCTTCCTCGATTGCTAGACCTTGCAACGTTTGCTCAAGCAAAGTTGGGACCGTGTTGCGTACTTGAGCTTCGAGGGTTGTTTCAATAATGAACTCGATTAAGTCTCGCGCCGCTGTGGTTACAAGATCGCAGGCGAAGTCTAGAAGTCCGCAATCAAGGTCTACAAAAGTTCCCTCGAAGTCGGCATCAAATGAATCCAGATTGATATGCGCTCTGCCTTCAAAATAGTCGATACCAAAGGTGCCTTCTACTTCGAGGTTATCAAGGCCAACGACGGATCCTAGAGTGACGTCAACCCAGGTTATATCCGTCAGAATGCACGTGCTAGCAGTGGCGTTAACTTGAAGAGGAAAGGCGACATCAGCCACTCGAAGGGAGAAATCTAAGCCACCGTCTACAGCCCTTAATTCTGTGATCCAAGGCCCCGACATGGTTACTTCGAGTAGCGAGTCCGGATGTCGAGAGATGCTGTAAGAAGTATCAGCATCCCCGCCGTCGCAGCTCTCTGCGTATGGGTCAGCTTGAAGAACTTGACCTGGAGCAATCGTTTCATTGAGATCGAGGCCACCGACGATTATCTCAACCAAGGTAGCGACGTCATCGATATCGGTCCGGTCATCGTCATTTAAGAGAGATTGGTTGATTTGTGCAATAGCGCCTTCGAATACGGCTGCCTCAGGGGACCTGTGTAGCGCAGGATCATAGTAACTTTCACTTCTTAAGAAACCGTGGGAGATATGTCCTATATTACCGCACTCGTCTTCGGCTGTGCCAGTTACCACCGAAAGTCCCCAGCGACTGGAGTAGGTTGTTTCGAAATCAACGGTCGAGATTCCTGCGGCGATATCCTGTTGAACATCGTTGACGGTCAGGTTCACAATGGAACTGATTTGGTCGGTTGCGCTTCCAAGGATGGTTACATCCATGTTCGACTCGGTCCCCATTTGAATCATTTCACCCCGCATCGGGGCATCAATGGAGACAGTGGGACCGGTTTCGTCGACATGAATATTTCGAGCGAAGGTTTCAATGGTGGCGCCGTCAGCCAATTCACCGACTAGGGTAATTGAGATGTCAAAATTGCCCTCTTGTGTAAATCGGATGCCTGATTCGACATCTCCTTCAAATCCGTTTTGCGGGATAGAGGTGACATTCGCATGAACATTAGAAACCTTATTCCCATAGGCGTCCTGAACTATGATTGAGATAGGTATATGCAAATCCAAGTGAAAGCAGTTTTCATCTTGGAGGTCTACGGTCCATGAAAAAGGAAGGTTGGGAAGTACCCGCAAGGATGCGGGGGAATTGTCGGTGAGATCGCTATTTAAGGTGGTACACGAAATTTGGTATCCGCCGGCTTGAGTAGGAGCCATGTGGAAGCCATGTTCAACGGGGGTAGAAGGGACATCTCGTGAAACAATTAAAATGGTTTCCTCTCCTTCGACGACGCGACCGGCTTCGTTGT
>CAXGXL010000048.1:0-13136 GCA_964013555.1 uncultured bacterium | reverse complement strand
TGTGCAAATCAAAAGCTGTCTTCTCGTCCCGGGGAAGAACTCCGAAAAAATTGCCTCCTGCAGACTTGGCCCCAACGGAGACCAATCCAATGCCCATACCCCGAGCCACCACTTTGACTTCACTTGGGCTTGCCCCGCGAATATTGGCGATGAGTTTTTCGGGTTCTGGGATAGACTTGTAGAGCGAGCGGTTGTCACGAAAACCAGGCGCATGAAGTTGCGCATCCCCAACCAAAGTATGGGTAATATTTCGATAGGTCGACTTACTAAAACCCGTAATAATCCCCATAAAAAAAATAATCGTTGCCGTGTACAACATAATGGAGAGAACCGTGATACCGGTCCGTCGAAAATTTCGAAAGAGGTTTCTCCAGGTGACTCTGGTCAAAAGAATGACATCGGCCATCCGTTAACGCTCCAAATTCCGCCGACTAAAAATCGCATCAGCTACGGAAGCATCAAAATCAACCTCCTCGTACCGAACCTGGGTGTACTCGCTAGGCTTATTTTGAGGACGAATCGTCATGACTGCGGGTAATTTTCGTTTTCCGAAAAGTCGAATATCGCTAAAAGTCATAATTCTACTTAATTCCAGATCCTCGTCGAAAAATCGCGTAGACAAAGGGAGTAGATCTTCGCTTCGGACCTCGACAACAATCTTCCCCCAAACTACGGCAGCATCCTCTTTAGCAATACAAGTAACCTCAAGCACCCTTTGCCCATTTCGTTCCCCGTCAAAGGACAAAGTATAAGTGAAATCTTCCGCCATTCTCGACTGCTTTACCAAATCATCGTTCGTAAAGTGACTCCCCATCCATGAACCTCCCATCATAGATACCGGAACCTTAATAACGCGCTTTACCTTTGGCAGATAATTCCACATGTCCTTGGCAACCCGCAAAGTGGTAGTTCCCTTTTCTTTTTTAGGGGAGAGAATTCTAATGAGCGATTTGTCTTCACCTTTACTGAAAAACTCCAGCCTTATGGTGCGATTCCAATGCTCGGTATTCACCACCATGGTTAGTTTTCCCCGTGAGGAATCACCACGATACATATCGTCCATTTGGTTTAAAATCTTTTCTGCTTGCTCCTCTTTGGAATTCGCCTGTCCCTGAGCGGGAAAAACAAATAAAGAAGCTAGCAGGAGAGCGCTGGACATAAGGAAAACAGGCATACAACCACCAAAGAATCGAGTCGTTCTACACGGCTCTTTCCTAAACCAAGCGCTAAAAATAGAACCGAGATTAAGCGGAGCCAAAACCAACTCTTTAAGATAAGTTTCCCCGACAATTTGCAAGAAAAACTGAATCATTTTTTTGAATTTAGTCAGCCTACAGGGAGCCCTTTAACCCAAACGGGGTTTGCCAAGGTAATTTTCGACCATTCCAGCAACACTAAAAGTTCGAGGCAACTCGTGGCCATCGACTCGAAAATACGTCCCATCCTCGTTAGGAGCGTAGAGCTTCTTTATTTCTTGTTGATGACACAAAAGCTCTTTGAGGGCCGACACAAGCAAATCCAAATGCTCCTTGGTGGTATAAACCCCAAAAGAAGCGCGTACCATACCCGGCAAGCGATGATTACTCCCCAAGGAGATAGGACTTGTTTCACATTTCATCAAGGCAGCCCCATAGGGTTGAGCGCAAAAACAGCCGTTTCGAACCGCAATATTATGAAAGTCGTTGAGATAGGTAGCTACTAAGCCATGCTCAATGCCCCTAATATTGAAAGCAACAACACCTCCACGGGGACATTTATCCAAATCGGTGGAACCATAAATAGTTATATCGGGAATTTTTTGGAGCTCCCGTAGTAAATGGTCTGTGAGGTGATGCTCTTTTTCAACCACAACGCTCATTTCAATTCCCAACAACAATTCTGCAATCATCCCCATTGCAATCGAACCAGGAATATTAGGGGTTCCTGCTTCTTCGCGCGCGGTCACCTTCTCTTTAATCTCGAAATCGTCAATAGTAACGTATTCGACCATCCCCCCACCAACGTCACTAACGCACTTACATCCTGCTAGGGTCTCTAAATCACCGATTAGAGCACCACGGCTCCCTGGTGCGTAAAGCTTATGGCCACTGAGAACCAAATAGTCGAGAGCTTCTTGTGGATCTGCCGTATGCATTTGAACCTTGGCATGGGGAACCCACTGGGCACCATCCACCACTATTTGAGCTCCATAGCGGTGAGCAATTTTGGCCATTTTATGTACCGGGTTCACAATCCCTGTGACATTAGAGAGTCCGCTAACCGCAACCAGGCGCACCTTCTGACCTTCTTCTTTCATGTACGCCTCGAAGGCCTCGAGGTCCAAGGTTCCATCCGCTTTAACCCTGGTGACAAACACATTGTGATGGCCAACAGCTTCCATCCACGGCAAGAGGTTGGAGTGATGCTCCATTTCAGTGGTTACTATTTTCGGTCGTTCAAGCAACCGATCAATCACTGCGGAGCCACCGAGACCTACCAGCTCCTTGAGGGCAGCAACCATCCTCTCGGGCGGATTCTTAGGATACCGTTTAAGCAAGAGTCGCAGTTCAGGAGGATAAAGCGCACGAGCTAAGAAATTGGTCGCTCCGGTTGCACCATTGGAAGTGAATAGGACCACATCTCTATTTGGGTCGTATCCAACCAAGCGCCCCACTGCCTCGCGGCTCTGCTCAATGGCATTCGTGGTGTCTCGCCCCCCTCGATGTGCCTCAGTATGGCTATTCGCACAAGCCTTTTCAAAATACTCCTCAAGACCGCGGGCCACCATAGAAGACATGAGGGTCGTCGCACCACTATCGAGATATATCCGTTGACGTGTCTCTAAGCGCCCTTGATGGGTGAATACAGGATCAGAGCAATCCAACCCAATAAAATCAGTCCGAAACTTTTCAAAGAAATCATTAGTCTCAACAATTGAAAGAATACTGGCCATGTCATTGTCCTAAATGAATCGCTTTTGGTTTTGCATTGATGGCCATCTACAAACATGTAGTTCCGAAAATGGCGCACGCCAATGGAGGTGCAACCATTAGGATCAGTCAAAGGTATCTATTTTCCTAGAAGAAAAAACGTAAGGCACGTACTCATGATAATGATATGAAACGTGATAATCTTACTTATAAACGATAGAGCCCACCACGAAGGGGCCCGACAAGCCGCCTATAAGGTTAATCTTGCCGAACAAGTAGAAAATAATTGTGAGTTTCTTGGCTGGCTTTGTACGCCCGACCAATGCATACGTGACTAGATAGACGCCGGAGATAATCTACCATCGTTGAAAAGACAAACTTCTGTAGCCCCTCCTCATTCGTCTTTACTTCTGGCCAATTCACCGGCAAACGAGCACTACTTGGGGGAACCCTATAGTAGTTGACACCAACTTCAGATCGGAGCTCGTCAAATTCAGCCACAAAATATCCCGGGCCAATGACGTGCCGGGTGGCTCCTTCATTGTAGCCGTAGATCACACTTGGTTGTTCAATATCTCGCACAAATCGCTTTTGAAATGCCGAAAAAACGGGGAGAGTGTTTTTTCCTTCGTGAACAACTTCAACCCCAGGAGCGCAACTGGTGGGCACAAGATGTTCTAAGGTTACTCCTCGGCCAGCCGCTAAATTCCACAATCGCATTTGATCAACTAGATTTTGATTCCGAATCCATCCAACCCGTTCTTCGTGGGTCATAGGATCCAATAAATCTTCTAATTCGCTAATGCTTAAATCACTTTTTGGATATATCCGGTCAACAATTTCTGACAATGTGCTCATAAGGCGCACCATACCTGGAAAACAAAATTTGTCCATGGTCAAAGCCGATTGCTAAAGTCTATATTTCTATCTAGGAAGCTTCTAAACCCTTCAGGAAGAACACATGCAACAAGTCTATGACGCCGTACTATTTGATCTCGATGGAACTCTCAGCGACTCTATAGAACTAATTCTCAGTAGTTATCGACACACCATGAAGACCCACCTCGGCAAGGAGCTACCTGATGAGCTTTGGCTGCGCGGGGTTGGTACTCCTTTAGATATCCAATTAAGCGAGTTCGCTCGCAGCCCCGAGGAAGTCGTTCAAATGCGAAAAACCTATTCACTCTACTATGTAGAACGCCATGATGCGGAAGTAGGAATGTTCCCTGGAGCCATCGAGGCTCTTTGCGAACTAAAGAACCAGGGAATCAAGGTAGGGCTCGTGACTGCAAAGTCTAAAGTAGGTGCAGAGCGAACTCTGCGCAAACATGAGCTCATGGATTTTTTTGATGTGGTTGTTAGCGCCGACGACACCCAAAGAGGCAAGCCTCACCCAGACCCTGTGCTTTTCGCTCTAAAGCAACTTGGGGTAAGCCCCAAAAGAGCATGTTTTGTAGGAGACTCAACCCACGATATCCAAGCAGGAAACGCAGCAGCCGTTGATTCTATTGCTGTAGAATGGGGTCCCTACCCACGTCAGTTACTAGATGAATGCAATCCAACAAAGTGGTTAAAGACGCCAGCTGAAATTGCACAATTGGGAAAGCCCTCCTCTTAAATTGAGAATCTCTCGGAGAGCTTTCCCTAATGTATCTATTGCAGTGCATCTACCATCAAGTCGGCGACCAACTTTGAAAATGCACCAGGATCAGAAAGATGAGTCCCCTCTGCTAACAACGCTTGCCCATGTAGGAGCTTCGCGTACTTTCCTAAAATAGGATCCTTAGCGTCGGTCTCATGTTTGACGCGCAGTTTTTCTAGAACAGGATGGCCGGGGTTTATCTCGAGAATCCGTTTTACTTTAGGGACTTCCTGCCCCATGGCTTTCATCAACTGCTCCATCTGGGGCGTCATATCATTCTGATCCCCTACCAAGCAGGCTGCTGATTCAGTCAAACGACTCGATAGTCGAACTTCCTTAAGGTCCTCATCGAGTTCAGTCTGGAGAACTTTAAGAAGTTCCTCAAAAGACCGACTCTTTTCCTCCAAAGCCTCTTTGTCCTTTTGCTTCTCCTCATCAGTTCCCAATTCGACATCCCCCTTGCCGATGGACTGAAATTTCTTGCCCTCAAATTCTGAACCGTATTGAAGCCAGACTTCATCCACAGGATCCGTGAAGAATAAAACGTCGTAACCTTTAGCTTTAAAAGCCTCTAGGTGCGGCGAACTCTTCACTGCATCAATGGAAGAGCCAGTCATAAAGTAGATAACGTCCTGATCGGGCTTCATGCCATCGAGGTAATCGCCCAATGAGATCAAATCGTCCCCCTTGCTCGAGTGAGTCAATACCAAATCAAGAATCTTGTCCTGATTGGGCATATCTCGATAAATGCCTTCTTTGATGACAGCACCAAATTCTTTCCAGAACGTCAGGTACTTATCGCTCTCTTTGAGCTTCATTGATTTCAACGCATCAAGAACCTTTTTCACCAAACGCTTTCGAATTGTCTGAACTTGCCGATCCTGCTGTAAGATCTCGCGAGAGATATTCAAATTGAGATCCTCCGCGTCAACGACACCACGGACAAATCGAAAGTGCTCGGGAAGCAATTCTTTACAATCATCCATAATGAAAACTCGACGAACATAGAGCTTCAATCCGGTTTTAAATTCAGGATGAAATAAATCGACCGGCGCCTTCGCAGGAACGTACAAGATTGCCTTGTATTCAGTGCTGCCCTCGGCCTTGAGGGTGATAGTACTCAGTGGGTCAGTCCAATCGTGGCAGATATGACGATAAAACTCATTGTACTCGTCATCCGTAACGTCCGCTTTATCTCGAGCCCAGATAGCCTTCATGGAATTAAGAGTCTGATTCTCGATCTCAGTTCGTTCCGAACCTTCCACCGGCTTACCTTCATCGTCGAAATCACGCTCGGTTTTCTCCACATTCATTTTGATGGGATACGCAACAAAATCCGAGTATTTTTTCACCGTCTGCCGAATCAGATGCTCCGAAGTAAAATCGCCTAAGGAATCCTCTTTATCCAATTCCTTGAGATGCAAAGAAACAGAGGTACCGCACGAATCGAGTCCTTCCTCAGCTGTCTCGATAGAGTAAGTACCATCACCGGTGGATTCCCATCGCAATGTCTCTTTCTCTCCAGCTCGGCGGGTCAATAATGTCACTTTATCGGCTACCATGAAGGCCGAGTAAAACCCCACGCCGAATTGCCCAATCAAGTCAGGTGAGCCCAAGGTATCTTCCTTATTCTCCGAAAGAGCTTGTAGGAATTGCTTCGTACCAGAGCGAGCGATGGTTCCAATATTGGAAATAAGTTCCTCACGACTCATGCCAATGCCATTGTCACGAATCGTCAATATGCGCGCTTCGTTGTCTCTGGAGAGCTGAATATGCAACTCGTCTTCATTTTCGACCAAGGACTTGTCTTCAATTGCTTCAAATCGCAATTTATCCAAAGCATCTGAACTATTGGAGATTAACTCACGTAAAAAGACCTCTCGATTCGAATAAACCGAATGCGTCATTAGCTCCAAAATCTGTTTGGCTTCAGTTTCAAATGTAAACGTTTGTGGAGTACTCATTATTTCAATCCTCAATTAACCAAGTTCTTATCAAAAATAGGTAGCAACGCCCGCTAACCGAACCGGGCTTTACTATCTAGCGAGTCAAGACTCAACCCCTTGAATCTTAAACCAAATTTCGAGAAAAAGTGGGCTCGGCCTCCGCTTCGTTGGAAAGCACTTTTTCTCTTAACCATTTGATTTCCTTACGAGAGTCTACGAGTTCTTCCGAAAGGCCCCGAACGACCTCATCCAATTCCTCCAGGCTCTTTTCGAGGAATGCGACCTTAATTTCGAGATTGTCAAAGCGATCAGCCACCAGCGCCTCCTTTTGAGTGATGGAGTTGATTGAAATAGGTACAAAAATCCCTCGCCGCAAGGGCCCGAAGCAATCGTTCACAACTCTAAACCTTCTAGAGAACTCGCCAACGTACTTTCAAAAGCCCCCTCCTCGGATAAACCAACAAACTCTTTTCCAATAGGAATTTCTTCGAAGCGCACGATTGGGCCCAAAATGTCACGCTAACTCAACAACACCCAATAGAATGGCTATTGAACCGCTAGCACCAAGCAGGACGCCCCAGACCAAATCAAACAAAGAGAGTTTCGCAGAACCATCTACTTCTTGGCCACGGGGGCTTCAACGATCCCTGAATCCTAAGACCACCAACAAGCAGGGCCCACTGTGAATCACGTTCGCCCCGACCTCAAGAGCATTCCTGATAGCCGTGGGAGACTCCGCTCCTGGCTGCATCCAAAAATGTCGAATTCCCAAACTAATGGCTTGTGAAACCACAATCTCACTTTGCTGCGGCGGGGTAATAATCGAGACTCCATCAACCAACTCAGGCAAATCACTCAAAGTAGGGTACGCCCGCACCCCCTCAATCTCTCGCGAGCTTGGATTAACCGGAAACACAGGGAGGTTTCGCTGCATATAATTGCGAAAAACCTTATTTCCGTATTTCGCTCGATCGTTGGAAGCCCCGACAACCGCGAAAGACCGGCCCCGTAAAAAGCTCTTTATTTGTTCGTCTTCGACCATTTTCTGAAAGTGCCCAATTTGGTCACTTGACACAAGACTCTTGTCAAATCGACTAAATACGAGCATGATCTTATGCGATGAATTTTCACGATAAAATACGTAAACAACCGCACCTGGGTGTGGGAATATCCTGCGAATTTGACGGGGGAACCCGGGCCCTTAATATTGATGCTCTGTGGCTACAAAAGAATTTTCCAGAATTCATCCATTTTCTGGAGATGGGAACGGACACCTCACGCGGACTTGATGACCATATGCAACGCTGGGCCGCAACGAAACTTCCGAGCACGTACCATTTTTTGGACATCAACCTCGAAGAAGAGGAAGACCTTGACGAGCAATGGCTCAGTGACACGACTGCACTCGCTCAAGCGGTCAATGCCCAATGGCTTTGCGGAGATGCTGGACTGTGGCATTTCGGAACTCGCGAACGAGGACATTACCTGCTTTTGCCCCCCATCTTAAACCAATCCTCAGCCAATGAAATGAGTCGCACCATCAAGTCGATCCAAGAGCGCAGCGGCTACCTTGTCTTACCTGAAAACCCACCCGCGCCAGCTTTTGTGGGCCCCTTACATCTACTCGACTATTTTGCCCGTGTGATTGAAAAAGCCGATTGCGGATTTCTCTTGGACTGCGCCCATTTGGCCATCTTCCAAGCAATGCGGGGACACACACCACTCGACGGCCTTGAAGATTTTCCCCTAGATAGAGTTGTCGAAATGCATATTGCTGGTGGTGAAGAAAAGAGCTCCCACGGGTTTGCCTACATTGATGACACTCACGCCCCTACTCCTTTAGACGCATGCTGGGAAATTTTCGAATACGTCTTACAACGTGCCCCTAACCTAAAGGCTATTGTTTACGAATGCGAACACAATCACCCCTCCGAAGTGCTACCGGTCTTTGAAAAACTCAATAACTATTTTCCCAAACAACGGTCCAATGCCCCATAAAGCGCTCAATAGAATCGTGGTTCGAATGCTCTTTGATCCTGAATTTCAGGAAGCGGTCTACGCGAACCCCCGAAAAATCATGAATCCTCTAGGAATCCCTGATGACCTTCAAGATAGCTTACTCCAAAACGACCGACGAGCTTGGAATATAGATTCCCAACGTCGCAAGAGAAGCCTACAAGGACTCATGGGTGAGTTTCCTTGTAGCTGCGCACTTGCCTTATCCCAAACGAAGCAACTCGCTGATCTCGATGCCTTTTTCTCTTCAAGTGAATTTCACAAGAGTGTGCAAAACCGGGGCTCCATGCCCTTAGCGTTTATCCAATTTCTTGAGAACCTTTACCGTCAACAACGAATCACAGAAAAACAATACCCGGATATTCTACAGCTCGAAAATCACAAAGCTCTAGCTCGGCGTGCCCTTATTCAAAAGCCACTGCCGCTCAAACCCAACCAAATTGTGCGCCAACAAGGGGTATCTAGCTGCGCCCTCAATTCACAGGTCATTGCGAGTATCAACCTTATTGAAAACTACCTCTATGAATTGTCTTTGGTCCCAGCCATCGCATTGTGTAACGACAAGCCTAATTTTCCTGAGCTGCCACCACCACCTGAAGACTCTTTTTTCTTGCTCTTTCAACCGCGGGACAATGATATCGGAATGAGCCCCGTGAGCATTGTCATTCACGATGCACTCGACCACCTCAAAAAACCCATAGCATCACCGGTCTTCCTAAAGGTCATGCAACAAAAGGGGTTAACCCCTCAAACGGCCAATGACTTACTTGATAGCCTAATTCGAGAAAACCTCGTTGTCAGAGCAAGCGAAGCCACTTAGATTCTGTGCTGAGCTAGGCTCAAGTAACGTAAAACATCCGCTTCGCCTTCCCTCTCCAAAATTACGTAATTCGAGTGAATCGTCGTTTTCAAGCTCTTATGCCGTCTTTCGCTCGGCCCCAATTACCCCTTTGGTAAGGACTAGAAACTCAATCGCATCTTTTGGTGCTCAATTCCCGCGTCCATAAAGATCTTGCTGGTTATTCGGTACCCCAACCCCAAATAAAATGGTACCACTTGACATTGAGCCGACAACTCTATCCCAGGATAACCTCGACTCTTTGCCAAATAACGAAATTCATTCATGAGCCTTCGGCCCCACCCTCGCCTTCGAAATTCGAAGAGCACCGCGACCCGCCCAACCGTGGCATAAAAATCCCTACAATCAGGCACTAAGATTCGTCCAGTCGCGACGGGCACATCCTTATCGTACCCCAAAATATGCAAGCACTTGGGTGCCCCTTCGCCAAGAGCGTCGAATGGATCCACTTCCCGCTCGGGCAAAACCTGTTGCTCCAATTGAAACACTTGTTTCCGTATTTCTAAGGCTATCGCCATCTGCCTTTGGGCAATGACTAGCTCAACTCTTTGTGATTCGTAAAAGCTCATCGCTTCGCACCCGTATACAAGAAAAAATTTCTCTTCTCCAGCCTTTGGTTCGCTCCAAGAAGAGACTACACTCTTGGATATGGCACTGATGAATATCAACGAGTTACGTTATGGACCGGGGATCCGCTTTTCTCTACGCCTGGAATGCGGAGAGTGCGTTGGCCTAACAGGCCCATCTGGCGGCGGAAAAACCCTTCTACTGCGGGCTCTGGCCGACCTAGATCCTTCAAATGGAGATCTGAGCCTCAATCAAGCCAAAAAAGAAACCGTCGAACCTGCCCAATGGAGAAAACAAGTAGGCTACCTCTCTAGTGAAAGTGCCTGGTGGGCTACACGGGTCGGTGAACATTTCAATCTCGAAAACAACGCCCTCTTGATCACAATGGGCTTTGAAAATCAGGTTTTGAACTGGGACGTTCAGCGATTATCCTCCGGCGAAAGACAACGTCTGGCTTTCATTAGGCTACTTTGTCAAAAGCCCAAAGTACTTCTTTTAGATGAACCCACCGCGAACTTAGACTCCGAAAATAAGGCCCAGCTAGAAAAAAGTGTCCTTGACTATCTTCGTACTCAAAAAGCAGCATGCCTGTGGGTTAGCCATGATAGAGAGCAACTCAAACGAGTGTCAAAACGATCTCTGCACCTAAGTAGTGGAGTTTGGCGAGAATCCCCAACATGAATGTAATTTTACTTAGTGCCACCGACCTTGCGATGGCAGGTGGGTTGATCTTTTTATTGGGAAGTGCCTCACAGATATCTCGGCTTGGAATCACCAAGTCCCTCTATATCGCCTCGTTTAGAACGGCAGGGCAACTTTTTTTGATTGGGTTTGTTCTCAAAGCCCTTTTTGAAAACCCCAACCCCCTTTGGATACTATTGGTATCCTTAACGATGTTAATCGCAGCAGGACGAGAAGTGGGAGCGAGACAAAATAGAAAGCTAGCAGGAAAATGGAATTTCTTAACAGGAACAACAGCTATGTTCTTCTCCTCATTCACCATTACCTTTTTTGCACTCGTAGCCATCATTCAAAATGACAGATGGTACGATCCTCAATACGGCATTCCACTTCTTGGGATGGTCCTTGGAAATACCATGACCGGCGTATCCTTAGGACTAGACAACCTCACAACAAGTTCATGGAAGAGCAAAAATACAATAGAAGCTCAGCTTGCCTGCGGGCTGTCATGGCAAAAATCCATCAGTACTATTCGGAGAGATAGCATAAGAACAGGTATGATACCCATCATTAACTCTATGGCCGCAGCCGGTCTTGTGAGCCTTCCAGGAATGATGACCGGGCAAATTCTCTCAGGCACTTCCCCCCTCGAAGCAGTCAAGTATCAGATATTGATCATGTTCCTCATTGCTTCTGGAACCGGAATAGGAACATTAATAGCAGTCATACTTGGGTCAAGGCGTCTCTTCGATGACCGACACCGATTGAGACTGGATCGTCTAACAGAGCCTCGGCAATAAACCCAGAACCCAGCTTCCTTCATCCCGTACTATCAGAACGAGGCACGACAAACTTCAAGCCCCGAATAAATGATTCCCTCTAGATAGAGCGCTTGTATATTTCTTCGACAAGCTTCGGCAAAACAAAAGGATTACGTTGGTTGTACGCATGAACAAAATGATTTTTGTTCTTACTCTCTACCCGCCACAAGAAATCAGGATTTTCATCATAGCCGTGATCGTTGATCCAACCGCTATTTACAACTCTATTTCCCTTTTTCTCGATCCAATACGCATATTCTTTTTCAACATCATCTTTTTTGAGAATCTTAGCAGTGTAAAATGCTATTCTGCCGCCCTTATAAGCTCCCGTGTGCCCGTTGAGCTCGTCCACATCCATAAAATCTGGGAGTTCCCGAGTTTTTTCTATGATAGCTCCATCGAAGCTATCGTTCCAAACATGAGGCCCCGGATCATGGTCCATGGCGAAAGGACGGTTCTGTCGTAGCCAGGTTTTGAGGGTTTTGTGAAATAATGCTGGCGACAAACTCTCCTTGTCCTCCCGAGTCACGGAGTCCACTTCATTGGCGCGATAAGTGTGAGTTTTTCCATCCCCATCTTTGATACTAACTTTCCTTCGCACATTTCTCTTTGTGATAAAATCGCCACGAACTCGCTTGAATTTCCCGGTTCGAAAATCCTCAAGCTCCATATTCTTAATTTCTCCGGAAATGACGTCTCCATTCTTGAGAACAACCTCGTCAGGAGCTCCGTCATAACGATCACCAACGAATTCCTCAGCCCCCGCTTGCGTATCCGCAGCTACAACCAAAAGACCTTTAATATCATTGGGGGTAAAGGTTGTTCCATGCAGGGTGACACTTCGCTTAGGCTCCTTAAAGAGCATTCCAGCTAGGGCAACCTTATCACAGCTTCCCCACCAGCTGACGTCCATACTTCCATTTGTTTTACCATTGGAACCAAATTCGTCGAAATCATTGATAATATCTCGCTTTACCCCACCTCGGGTCTTTCCATTTCCGGTGAAATCCACGCCAGTGGTATTCTCGACGTTGGCTTCGCGAATCGTCGGGCGCGCAATATAATAGCCACAGGGACGGCTATCGTCGGCTAACCAATTCAAATTAGGAGTTTTCTCGTATCTCTTAGCCCCAGCGGGCTTGCGTCGAGCGCGGAGCACCTTGTCAAACTTATCCAGAGGACCATTGTGAGCCCAGAGATTCTCCTCAGGATCTCCGCCCTTACGACGCGTATGATTTGCCATAGGCCAATACGTACTTGTCCATACCTTCTTATCCGAATGAAGGTCCCACTTCTTGTGAATCCCAGTCATCTGAAACTCTCCTACTTACGTACTAACTGGGGCATCCGTGGGCTCGGAAACGGGACAAGCACCCGCTCTATTAATCCGTATCGGCGACCCAATTGAAAAGTTGCGCATTCCGCCTACCGAAAGAGCTTATATTTGAAGTTGATTTCACCAGAAAAACCCAACGTATTTTAATCTTTGCCAACATTGGTACTCACTAGCCCTGCAGCTCTTGTCGAATATTTACCAGCGCACTTATAAAAATCGCTCCAGCTGCCTTTATTACTCTCTTAACCAAAGCACCGCCCCCACTGAGAACATAGCCAGCTGCAGAAACAAAAGCTCCCTTGGCGCTAAAAATTGTTCAATTTCAATAGAGACTTACACCGCAAGGACTCCCGAAGCCC
>CAXGXL010000047.1:0-13267 GCA_964013555.1 uncultured bacterium | reverse complement strand
AACCTTTGCCTCAATCCTGCTTTTGACCATCAACGCTTGATTACTCGGAGGTTTTTCGCTTTCCCTCAAATACCACTCAGAGCGAGCTTCCGTCTTCGGTGATACCGAAGAGCCTCTAGTCTTCATAACGCCTCTGTGCTAATGAGCTTTGATACAAGCTTGAACCCGAGTGCTAGATCGGACAATTAGCGGGGAGAAAATAATGGACGAAAAGAAGATTGTTCTTGCCTACTCAGGTGGGTTGGACACTAGTGTAATTCTGCGATGGCTCAAACTCAAAGACTTCGAGGTCATCGCCTATATAGCAGACGTTGGACAAGACGATGATTTTAGTGAAGCAAAAGCGAAAGCTGAACGTATTGGCGCAGATAAGGTCGTAGTTGTTGACCTAAAAAAAGAGTTTGTTACCGACTATATCTTCCCCGCTATCATGGGAAATGCCGTTTACGAGGACCGCTACCTATTAGGAACGGCGCTTGCCCGGCCAATCATCGCTAAAGCACAAATTGAAATTGCGCATCAAGAAGGTGCCCGATACGTTTCCCATGGTGCAACAGGTAAAGGAAACGACCAGGTACGCTTTGAACTCTCTTACGCTGCTCTCGACCCTACTATCCAGGTTTATGCGCCCTGGAAAGATCAGGAATTTCTAGACAAATTTAGAGGGCGAATTGACTTAATTAATTTTGCTCAAGAGCAGGGCATTGAAATCCCGGTAACCCTAGAGAAGTCATTTAGTACCGACGAAAATCTAATGCACAAAAGCTACGAGTCTGGAATGCTCGAAGACCCATATAGCCAGGCCGATCCGAGCATTTTCACTGTCTGCTCCAACCCCCTCGACGCGCCCGATATTCAGGAATTCGTTGAAATAGAATATCGAAATGGCACACCGGTGAAAGTAACCAACACCGCAGATGGCCACGTAGAAACTGGTCCCCTTCAGTTGTTCACCTACCTCAACAAACTAGGGAAAAAGCATGGAATCGGCAGAATGGATATTGTCGAAAATCGCTTTGTTGGCATCAAAAGCCGAGGTATCTACGAAACACCCGCAGGAACTATCTTGCATACTGCCCATCGCGACATCGAGGGTATTGCCATGGATGCCGAAGTAAAACGTCTCAGAAATATGCTCGCCCCCAAATTAGCCCAAATTATCTATAATGGATTTTGGTTTAGTCCGGAAATGGATTTTTTAATGGCTGCGGTACATAAAAGTCAGGAACTTATTGACGGCAAGGTCATCGTCTCGCTCTACAAAGGCCATTGTATGGCAGTCGCCAGAACTTCCCCTAGTAGCCTCTACAATCCAGAACTTTCGAGCATGGATACAGCGGGTGGCTTCGATCAAACAGACTCAGTCGGGTTCATCAATATCAATGCGCTCCGCCTAAAAGCTCACCGACTCATTCTCCGCCAAAACGAAGAATAGGGTCTCAATCTATGCGTATGCTCATCGTAACTCTACTCTTTGCCATAACCCTTGTATTGGCTAATTACGGCAAACACCTCATGGCAGTCACCAACCCCTGTAAAGCTGTTGATACACTTTGCACAGACAAAGAAAAGTCAGGCAAACAAACCCTTGTATGCGGTGCAGAGATGTTCACACAAATGTTCAAGAAGCCAGCCTATCCTGGATGCATGAGAACGTGGCTTGACCTTCACGATATAGATAACCCAACAATAGATAACTGGCTCAAAGAACTTCAAGAAAAAAAGTAGGTCGCTTCCGAAGTCCTAACATTTCGTTCCACTCTATTGATGTGCGGGAAAGGATTTATCAGGATGTTTAGGAGCCAGCGGCACAGGCCGTGGGTCGGCAGCTATCAACTCTTTGAGGTGAGAAATAGCTGCTTGAAGTTGAGAGTCTTGTCCCAAAAAGGTCGCATGGGGAAGATTATCCACCACAATGTCGGGCTCAACCCCATGACCTTCAATAAGCCATTCGCCCTCAGGTCCATAGACACCATATTCCGCGGCTGAAGCGATGCCATTGTCCACAAGCCAATTGTTGTAGCTCAACCAAATCTCTCCACCCCAAGTACGAGTTCCAATAATCTTACCCAACCCCAAACGTCTAAAGCCCTCAGCAAATGCTTCGCCATCCGAAGCGGTGAACTCATTACATAAGACTACCATGTGCCCACGAAATGCATATTGCATATTCCAAGTAGGATTGCCGGCTCGGCCTTGCCAATAAAACCAAGCTTTTCGCATTAATTTCTCAAGAATCCAGCTATCTATATTGCCCCCACGGTTGTTTCGCACATCAATAATCAACCCTTGTCTATTAAAGACTGGGTAAAAATTCTGTGCCCATGCAGAATAGTCTTTTGCGCCCATAGCTCGTAAGTGAACGTAGCCCAATTTACCTAATCCTTGAGTTTCAACCCGCAACCGTCTCGAATACTCCCAATCATCGTAGCGAAGCTCCCTTTCTTGCTTGGCTGATATAGGCGTGACCATTTTCTCTTCGGTACGCTTGTTACTTCGAGACCAAACTCTAATTCGAACCGGCTTACCCACTTGATTTCGGAGCAATGCTCTCCAATTAGGAACTTTCAACACAGAGGTTCCGTTAATGGCTTCAAGAATATCCCCTTCATTGATCCCCAAATGTGGCTGGTCTAACGGAGAGCGCTCATTCGGTAAATCAGGATCTGAACGGTAGATATAGTCCACCCGAGCCCCCCCAAGACTTTTTCTCAATTTAATAACTGCTCCAAGATGACCTGTCATAACAGAATCAAGACCTTTTCGATGGTCCCCGCGACGAACAAAGGTATGAAGCGCCGACAACTCTCCAACCATCTGTGAAATCAAATTAGATAGCTCAGCCCTATCTGTCACACGGTCGACCAAAGGTAAGTACTTTTGTAAGATACGCTTCCAATCAGTTCCATGCATAGACCGATCGTAGAAATAATCCCTCTCCAAACGCCACGCCTCAACAAACAACTGGCGCCATTCCTCACGTGGCTCAATCGAAAACACCCATGAAGATAAATCGAAACGGTTTTTCTCGAGTTTCTTTTCCGCATTCGGTTTAGCGGGCACACTATAAAAAGACTTCTTTTTTCTAATAAGCAAGTTCTTACCATCCGGCGTCAATTGATAACCCGCAATATCCGAAGCAACCAATTCTACTTTCGGAGACTCAGAAGTAATTTCAATCGTTTGAAGATTAACACGAGATTCAAGGCCACGTTCTTCTTCAAGCCAAAACAAACGGCTCCCAGAAAGACGCAAAGAACTATAGTTTCCGGCTTCCACAGGAACTTCCACTACACGGCTAACTATGCCCTTAAAGTCTACCCTCACTCGAACCGGCTTCTTAGGCTGCGACTTCTTCTTTCCTCCCTCTTTGCTAAGAGCTCTACGCGCAATGACCAATTCGTCATCGGGCAAAAAGGGCGATCGCAGTGACTTATCATCCCGTAGTGAAACTTGATAGATCTTCGTTGTTTTATCCAAGAACGGCTCTGGCTGACGAGGTCCCCAAGGACTGCGAACAACCGAACGCAAAGTTCGATCGCTCAAGAAGTAAAGCCACTTACCATCTAGACTAAATTGTGGACTATAACTATCCATTCGGTCACTTGTAAGCACCCGACTCTTTCCGCTCTTCACTGAATAAAGATGTATTTGAGAAATATAGTTGCTCGCGTCCATCACATAACCCAACCACTGACTATCTGGTGTCCAGGTTAAATCCCGCGGTGCCCCCTCCATAGAGTTGGCGACTTTTCGAGAGTTGCCTTTACGGAGGTCCAAGATCCATAAATCAAAATTCTTATCGCTATAGGCCAACCACTTTCCATCCGGAGAAGGCACACCAGCAAAACGTAAGATATCGCCACCGGAGCTCAACTGTTGAACTCTCCCAACGCCATTAGCCGAAAGCTTCCAGAATTCGAGCTCTCCGGTTTCGTCACTTAGCGCCACAATCGATTTGCCGTCGGGTAAGAATCGCGCGTGCCGGTAGCGCACGCCCTGTTTCTTCGTAACCTGAACCAAACGACCACTCTTAAGTGGTACAACAAAAATCTGTCCTCGTGCAGTGAGCACCATGCGTTTGCCATCAGGGGAAATGGCGGACGATGTAATATACTCTATTGGCTTTTTCACCCACCGTTCACGCAACTGCTCTAAATCTGATGTCAGCTCAATTGAAATGGGCTCTTCTCGTTGCGCTTTTGTATCGTAACGGTAGAGATCAGCTCCCACCTGATACACAATGCTGCCAGTAGAGTAAGAGGGCTCTTGAAGATCCCAGCCTTTATGAAAACTATGCTGTCTCAATCGGGCACCATCAAAGTCCGATGACCATAAATTCATCGTGCCATCTCGATCACTAACAAAAAAGAGTCGTTCCCCAACAATCATAGGTGCCTTGCTCGTCCCCACAAAAGAAGTACTCAATCCTACCGCCTCATTTTCTTGAGGTGATTTTTTCCAGAGAGTCTCAGCCGTCCCCCCCTGGTAGCGCTTAGTTGCTGAGCCTTGAAACGGCAGTCGAGTAAAGAAAATAGTCCCATCAGAACGAATCGTTGCAGTACTAGCTTGGGCCAAGGGAAGAATTGTGGAGCGGTTACTAGTGGGATCTAATCTCACGATTTGCCAATTGGGAAGCGTCGAAAAATGACGAGTCCGGTAGAGAATATCGCCATCATTAGTCCACCCCACCACTTCAGCTCTAGCTCCTTCAAAGGTGTGTCGCGTCGGTACTCCCCCTGTTAGGGGAATTGTATAAACCTCGGAGGGCCCTTCATATTGCGCCGTAAACGCAACGGTCTTTCCATCTGGGGAGATTGCGGCGTGGGTTTCATACCCCGCATGGGTAGTCAGCCGCTGTGCCATCCCACCATCTATCGAAACCCTCCAAAGATCTCCCTCAGCCGTAAATACGACCTTTCCCCCTCCCTGGGTTGGGTAACGATAATATCCAAGGTGGGAGGCAAAAGCAGAACAAGCCCAAAGCAAAATAACCCCAATAATCCCAATTAACTCGTGAACTTTCATCTCTATAGCCCCCTTTTGGACTGCCATTTCTAATCAAAGAAGCCCGCTCAATACCGCGAAGGACTCGTGCATTACCACCCTCTAATGGCCAACCTAAGAGACAATTCAAACCAAGGATCGCCGACATTTGGATAAATCTCACCTTGCGTGACCGCCCCACTTTCAATACGAACTGACACAGAACACAATGACTGATGTGGACTTCGAAACTTTAGAGGCAATTATGATTTCCGTGCCCGAGCTACGACAGCTTGAGGCCCGAAAAAACTCAATTGGCCTAACCGAGCAGGAACGAGAACGCTGGTCCATTCTCTACGAGAATATTATTAGACTCTTTGGACAAGAGCATGCAGGACTAGCCCAACAAAGAGCAGCGTTTCGAATTCCCATAAGGTTGAAAGTCGACTACCAAATCAATCAAGAGAAATTTTACTCGATGTCACACGATATCAGCATCAACGGAATTGCCGTAGATTTCACCCACGTTATTCCCCTGGACGCCATTGCTCAGATGCAATTGGGAATTCAGTTCTCCACGTTTTTAGGACTATGGAAAAAAAAGCACATTCCCGTTAAAGCCCAGGTACGCTGGATCGACCAAAAAGCCAATCGAATTGGGTTTCAATTTATCGGTGTTCCCTACCAATTCCAAGAAGCGATTCAAAAAGAAATTTATTCAGCCCTTAACCACAAAATTCACCTCTCTCTTAAGAGCTCCACAACCCATGCCCGTAACTAAGACACTCCACATTTTGGTCGCCACAACCCTGCTCGCCATTTGGACTTCAAACGGCTGTGGTTATCGCTCTTTGTCCACTCCCACCCCCTTTGATGCAACCAGTGTCACTCTTATTCCATTCCACGAAAGTCAGCCCATAGGACTATCCCAAACATTAAACGAGCATCTCTCATTGCAATTGGTACAATCTGGGGTCAACCTAACAAACTCCTTGGGGTCTCATGGAGCTCTTCTAACCGGTACGATCGAATCAGCGACAACAGTGGCTAGCCCCACCAGCGCAGTGGACCGAACAACTCCCTCGTTTCAAGTCGCATTAAGGGCCATTGCGAAGCTTGAAGACTCAAAAGGAGAGGCCCTCTGGCAAAAAAGATACCTTTTAAACGACAGCTTTCTTCAAGACCTCCAAGAGGAGGCACAAAGTGTCCTCGTAACGGAATCGGGAAGACGAGTCGCCCTTGGCCGAGTGGCTGAAAAACTCGCAAAACAAATTGCATCGGACCTAATGCTAGCCCACACTCTCAATTCATCAACGCAATCGCAAAAAGCCACCACATTGGAGCCAGCCCATGCCCCCACGAACTGATTGGAAGCGGTGTCTCCAATCTGGTGAAATCCCGCCAGTTGTAGCGTTAGTCGGTAACGAGAATATCCTCGTTACCGAAGCTGTGGAAACTCTACGAAATAAAAGCCTCAATAAAGCTGGTGATTTCAACCGCAACGAGTTTCGCTCAGGCGAAACTCCAATACAAAAAATTATCGATGCAGCGAGAACCTTACCTATGATGGCCTCGCTGCGATGGGTTCATCTTTATGATATTCAGCGCCTAAAAGCAGCCGAGCTTTCAATCCTTATTGACTATCTCTCGAACCCCTCTCCCACATCGATTCTCTGTTTATCAGGCCAAAAGGTTGATCAACGTACTAAATTTGGCCAAACACTTGCAAAAAAAGGGTGGCTTTTTCATCTCTCAGCTCCGAAACGAGGAACAATGGCTTCCTGGCTCCATTCGCGTGCCAAAAAACACGGGTTCACAATAGAAAATGATGCTGCACACTTACTTGTTGACCTCATTGGCAGCGAAATCGGCAAACTCGATATGGCGGTGCTCAAAGCAGGAACTTTCGCAGGAGGCCAATCCATACAACTCGAGCACGTTGAAGCTACGGTGGCGGCCACCAAGGTTCATACGGTCTTCGAGCTAACGGATGCCATTGGAGCACGTGATCTGCCAAAAGCCTCAGAACTTCTCCGGAACATTTTAGGTTCGGGAGAAAGTGGCCTCATGATATTGGCTATGATCACCCGACAAATTCGGCATTTAATTCAAATATTGGAATTACAAAGCCAGGGAGCCACTCAAGGCGAAATGGCGAGTCAACTTGGCATTCGACCCTTTGTGGTTGACCAGCTGCTGAAACAAAGTCGTTGTTATTGTGTAGCCGAGCTACGCAACGTTCTGCACTTAACCAGCAGGATGGATATTCGCCTCAAGTCTAGCCGAATCCGTCACGGTGTAATCCTAGACCAATTTCTCTTACAAATAATGGAAAGTCTATGACCATTTTCTCCCCTCTTCGCTGGGCCCCAATAGGCTTACTTTATCTGCTCGCCCTCAGTTGCACTTCAGAAATCAACGTCACTCAAGGAACACCCGGCCACGGTACGATCACCGTTTTGGACAGTGGAGGGGAGCACGGCGATACAGGCTGGTGGCCCTCGATAGCCCTTGATGGCGAAGACCGTCCTCACCTAAGTTATTGCGACCGTTACCGAGGAAATCTTCACTACGCGACCAAAATAGACGGAACTTGGCAAAACAAAGCCATCATTTCTGACGGTAAAGTCGGGAAATACACGTCACTACGGGTTGCTCGAGACGGAACTGTCGGAATTAGTTTCTACGATCAAGGTCAGCTCCAATTGCGTTACACTTGGAAATCCGTAGGAGAAGACTGGAAAAGTGAGAACATCGCTTGGGGACTTGAAGTCGGCATGGCCAGTGAGCTGCGTTTTGATGCCAATAATCAACCTCACGTTTTTTATTACCTACCGAGCGGCAAATTGATTCACGCGATGCGAAACACACAAGGGAAGTGGACCAAGCAACTTGTCTACGAAGCTACGGGCGGCTTCACGGTCCGCATCGATCCTCATCTAAGACAGGATGGTATTTGGCTTAGTTTCGTTGATTGGGGCTTCAAAGATCTAACTCTCTTACTCGGCCAAAAGAGCACCGCACCAAACGCTAGCTTCCAGGTTGAAACTATCTTTGAAAGAGAAGGACCTGGATGGCGAAGCCAACTGATTTTCCCCAAAACTCAGCCCACCCCTTTTCTCCTCTACTCATTGAACTTCAAGCGCACACTTCAAATCGCCAGGAAACAAAACAACAAATGGAAAAGCGACATTCTCCTTAGAAATGCCGGCAATTTTGTGGCTCAAACGATAAAAAATGGCGGAATCGTTGTAGCAGCAGAATCCCTGGAGAACCCAAAACTCATGGGCGGTACGCTCCAGCTCCTACGGAAATCTGGCGATAAGTGGACCAAGTACCCCTTGGATCTAAACGGCCCCAATGCCTCTCAACTCTCCATGGCCACCACCCAGCGGGGTGAGGTAATTATCGCCTATTACTCCAAATTAATTCGGGGACTCAAAATCTACGACGAAACCGAAACGAAATCGCCACCGATTCAAAATTAACCGAGTTTCTCTACTGCCAAGCTCCCCAGCAAATAGGCAATGTATCCCTGAACAGGATGGAGCTTACTTTTCCTTCGCCCATGTTAGACGTGAGGGCTTGCTTCCCCGCTGCCAATAGGTGAGAAGGTCTCTGCTCATGCCACAAAGGCCCCTCTACAATTCAAATTTGTAGGGTAAAACCAGCTCATTGCCAACTCAATGCAGTGCAATGACAAATGCAGGAAAGATCAAAGTATTACCATGTCAAGCAATCGGAAAGTCTACTTAATTGATGGCAGTGGATATATATTCCGTGCCTATTATGCGGTCCGTCCCCTTTCCACCAAAGCAGGCATCCCAACCAATGCAGTTGTCGGGTTTGCTCGTATGATCGCCAAACTGCTACGCCAAGAAGAACCCGAATTTTTGGGCATGGTCTTCGACTCTCCGCAGAAAACCTTTCGCCATGATATTTATGATCTCTACAAGGCCAACAGAGACGCCCCACCTGAAGATCTTATTCCGCAGTTTCAATTAATTCGAGATCTGACAGAGGCTATGGATATTCCGGTTTTGGCGGCACCTGGTTTTGAGGCAGATGATATTATTGCCACCCTGGCTGATAAAGCCACCCAATCTGGCTTCGAGGTCATTGTTGTCAGCGCGGACAAGGACCTCATGCAGCTGGTGGGTCCCAAAGTAGCTCTCTTTGATCCGATGAAGGGGAAGCTATACCAAAGAGATGATGTACTTGAAAAATTCGGTGTAGAACCTCAATTGGTTGCCGATGCCCTCGCCCTCGCCGGGGACACAAGCGATAATATCCCGGGGGTTCCCAAAGTAGGGCCTAAAAGTGCCGCCAAATTGATTCAAGAATTTGGTGATATCGAGCAAGTCATCAAGGGTGTCGCAACCATCGAGAAGCCAAAAGCATTTCAACGTTCCGTTATTGAAAATTCGGAACTCGCTAGGCTCTCCAAGCGATTAACCGTTCTGAGTTACGAAGCTCCCGTGGAATTAAACCAAAGTGAACTAGCGTATACTGCACCCAACCCAACCAAACTGATTCCTTTTCTTGAGAAAATAGAAGCTCGCGCACTCTTGCGTGATTTCCGACTAAGTGTGCAACCAGAGCAAGCCGAAAGAGCGTCTTCCACCAACCCCAGCCCAAAAGAGCAAGATGCACTGCCCACCGAGCATCCGAACTATCCCAGCATGGGAAAAATCGACCGCAGCCAGTACAAAACGATTCTCAAAACCACCGAACTTGAAAAGCTCCTCGAACTTATTGCCGAAAAGAAGTGCTTCGCCTTTGACCTAGAGACAACTTCCCTCGACGCCCACCGAGCGGAAATCGTCGGTTTTGCTTTAGCCATTGAAAACGACACCTCGTATTATATTCCAGTAGATCACCGCTATCTGGGAATGCCGCAACAACTTCCACGCCAGCACGTACTCGATTCGCTCAGGCCATTCCTTGAAGATCCCGCTATCCTTAAAATCGGGCAAAACCTAAAATATGACTTCAACGTGCTTCATCATGCAGGCATCCGGGCACGTGGCGTTGGGCATGACACGATGCTCATGGCATATTGCATTGATTCAAGTAAGAGTTCCTATTCCCTTGACTCCCTCTCAAACGAATACCTAGATCATCAAACCGTTTCCTACAAGGACGTCACCGGCGCAGGCAAAAATAAAATAAGCTTTGACCAAGTCACAATCGAAGCAGCAACTGAATACGCTGGCGAAGACTCCGACGTGGCATTGAAAATCGCACACGGTTTAGCTCCCCAACTTAAGGAGCAAGAGGTGGCTAAACTCTACTCTGAATTAGAACTGCCGCTGCTTGAGGTGCTTTCCCAAATGGAATGTACAGGAATCAAGGTAGATTCAGCCAAGCTGCATTCAATTTCGAATGAGTTTAGCGCCCGCCTTCTCAAGATCGAAGAATCTGCTTACGATATGATAGGCGAGCGAATTAACCTCGCCTCTCCTAAACAACTAGCACATCACTTCTTCGAAAAGCTAGGCTACCCCATTATCAAAAAGACAAAAACTGGCCCATCAACAGACCAAAGTGTTCTAGAAGCGCTTTCACGAGACTACGAATTACCTAAGGTGATTCTCGAACATCGTATGCTCTCTAAGTTAAAATCCACCTATGTCGATGCCCTCCAGCGAGATGTAAATCCAAAAACCGGTCGAATTCATACAAGTTATAATCAATCCGGAACCGCGACGGGGAGACTCTCGAGTACCAACCCCAATCTGCAAAATATTCCCATCCGCACCGATGATGGTAAGCGGATCCGAGCGGCCTTTGTCCCCAAAGAAGGACACACTTTGATTGCAGGCGACTATTCTCAGATCGAGCTACGCCTTCTTGCACACCTCTGTGAAGACGACGGTTTTATCGAAGCCTTCGTTCGAGGAGAAGATATCCACAGCCGAACTGCCCAAGAAATTCTCACCGAAGGAGAACCACCAGACCAAGAAGCACGCCGAAAGGCAAAAGCTATCAACTTTGGCATCATCTACGGCCTTAGTGGATTTGGGCTCTCACGCCAATTGGAGATTCCGAGGGCTGAGGCAAACGAATATATAAAAATGTACTTCGCGCGATATCCTAAAATTCGTAACTTTCTCGATACCTGTATAGCCGATGCTACCTCCTTGGGATATGCCACAACCCTCGCAGGGAGACGCCGGTATATCCCCAATTTGGAGAGTAAGAATAAAAACCTACGACAAGCTGGTGAACGTATCGCCATGAATACCCCCATCCAAGGCAGTGCTGCCGACCTCATCAAAATGGCTATGCTTAAGGTTCATGCCCGATTAGAAAAAGAGCGGTTTGCAACAAAAATGCTCTTACAGGTTCATGATGAATTAGTCCTCGAAGCCCCCCTTGAGGAGAAAGATGCGGCAATAAAATTGCTTCGTGAGGAGATGACCGGCGTCTTTGAGCTCAAAGTTCCGCTAGTGGTGGACATAGGAACCGGCTCTTCCTGGGCTGAAGCACACTAAAAAAGCGTCAGCCTAAACGATTGTACTTCTCAAATCGACTAGAACAGATTACATAGTTTGAAACACTTTGCACTAGACAATCCAATTCGCATTGACGGTGGACGAGTCGCTCTTCCCCGGAGTGCCTCTTGAGGAATAGTCATGGGTAAAAAAAAGAGCTCGAAGGGGTTTCATACTCCATTTAAAAACCTCAAAATTCCAGACACCTCGAAGGCACCACCCGCAACAAAAAGCAAAGTAGCTGAACCAGCAAAATCGCGGCAGATCTTGAATAGTGTAGAAGCTGACACTTCCTTCGCACAAATGATGAGTGATGTAGTTCCGATGGAAGATGCCAAACGCATTCCACCTAAATCTGTTTCTAACAAGCGGGCGCAAGACGCCAGAACAATTGCAAATGAAGACAGTCTAGCCCTCGAAGAGTTTCTTTCTCTCGCCTCGCCGCAAGACCAACCTTCATTAGTTTTAAGAGAACTAGAGAATGGTTCCTGGGAGGGTCGGGCCTCTGGAGTCAATCGACAGCTGGCATCCCAATTGCGCCGCGGTGAAATACCACCCCGACGGGAGCTCGACCTGCACGGCCTACAAAAACCTGAAGCTCACCGACGCCTAAAATCCTTCGTGCTTGAATGTCGACGCGACGCAGAACAATGTGTCATGGTAATTACCGGGAAAGGACATCGGTCTGCGGGCGGTTACGCTATTTTAAAAGAAGCGGTTCCCCAATGGCTTGCAAAGCCTCCTTTCGCAACTCATCTACTCGCCTTTTGCCCAGCACGACCACAAGATGGGGGTAGCGGCGCCCTCTACCTACTCCTCCGAAAATCAAAAAAATAAACGGAGCTCCAGCCTATGCCCTCCAATCCAGGATTTGAAGAAAACAAGATACTTCAAGTATTTCGCGAAATAGTGGTATCACGGCGCTCTGTACGAAAATTCGACACGAGCCCAATTCCTCAAGCAGTTTTGATTGATTGCGTTGAGCTAGCCCTTAAGGCTCCCAATTCAAGTAATCTACAACCCTGGGATTTTCATATCGTCCGCTCAGAAGCCATGCGAAATCAATTAACACCAGCATGCTTTGGGCAAAGTGCTGCTCGAACAGCCCAAGCAATGATAGTCGTTGTAGCCAGGCCCGATACCTGGGCTAAGCACGCCAAAGAACTCCTAGAAAAGTGGCCTCAAACGCCAGTACCCAAAATAGCTGAGCAATATTATGGTAAACTCGTTCCTATTTATTACGGACAAGGCCCTTTGAGTCTTTTTGGATTTCTCAAACGACTGACCTTCACCATAACTGGCTTTTTTAGACCAGTGCCTCGGTTCCCATTTTGCCACGCAGATATGAAGCTCTGGGCAACAAAATCAGCAGCTCTAGCCGCGGAGAACCTCATGTTAGCCCTACGGGCTCACGGTTACGACTCGTGCCCCATGGAGGGATTTGATGAAGCTCGTGTTCGAAAAATTTTGAAGCTGAAACGCAAAGAGTCCATTGTCATGATCGTTGCTGCAGGTAAAAGGGCAGATGACGGAGTATACGGCCCTCAATTTAGATTTGCTAGCGAACGATTTATTCACTTTAGATAGAGACTTGAATTCCAAATCTAAATTCCGACTTTGCGGATTCCTGAGTCAGTAGCTGGCTAATCAACAATATCCTTGAGGCTCGAATACAAATCAGTGAGTCGCTCCCCTAACCGCCCCTGCTGCTGCGCCGTGAGAGTTTGCTCTAAATCCCTCATACTCTTTAACATAGTCGAACGCATTTCGATTCTAGCCCGGTC